>CAZPBH010000098.1:0-2911 GCA_964584645.1 uncultured Rhodospirillales bacterium
CTCGCGCACCACGCCGTCGAGGCTCTGGCGGTTGTAGTCGATGATCCACCAGGTGTTCCGCAGGTCCTGCTTCCAACCCTCCTGCAGGCATTCGTAGATATTGCCCTCGTCGAGTTCGGCATCGCCGACCAGCGCCACCATCCGGCCGGGCCGGCCCGCATCGCCCCAGCCATGGCTGTGGAGATATTCCTGCACCAGCGCGGCAAAGGCCGTCACCGCCACCCCCAGCCCGACCGAGCCGGTGGAGAAATCGACATCATCGATGTCCTTGGTGCGGCTGGGATAGCTCTGCGCCCCGCCATAGCCGCGAAATCTCTTCAGCTTGTCGACGTTCTGATGGCCCAGCAGCGTCTGGATGGCGTGAAAGACCGGCGAGGCATGGGGCTTCACCGCCACCCGGTCCTGCGGGCGCAGCACGTGCAGGTAAAGTGCTGTCATCACGCTGACCAGCGAGGCCGAGGAGGCCTGATGGCCGCCGACCTTCACCCCGTCGCCGGTATCGCGCAGATGGTTGGCGTTGTGGATGGTCCAGCTGGCGAGCCAGAGGATCTTGCGTTCCAGCTCCTGCAGGCGGGCGTGCGCCGTGCTTGTTTCTGTGAGGCCCATGACCGTCTCCGTGCGTGCGTGGCGCGGATATGGGGCGGCCCAGGGCTGTCGTCTGCGGGACGGTCGCATGAAGTTACGGAATGGCCGCATATCATCGTGGGGTTTTTGCCGGGGTTTCACACCCTTGTGATGTTGTATAGGGGTAACGAAATACCTTTAATTGATCTTGATATTTGTCATTGTGTTCATCTGGATGGCATGCGACACTTTGGTCGGTGTGGGATGAAACACTCGGGTATGGCGGTATTCTGATAAGGAACCGCATAACGGATCAGGCGCGCTCGCGCATGACGACGGGCGCATGACAAGGGGGGGTGGGCCATGAAAGCTCTGGATGATCTGAAGATCGCGACGAAGATCGGCGGCGGGTTCGGGCTGCTGCTTGTCCTGCTGGCCGTGGTGGCCCTTGTGGGCGGCCTTGCCCTCTCCTCGGGCAATGCGACGTTCTCCAGCTATCGCGACATCGCCCGTGCGGCCAACGAGATCGGCCGGGTGCAGGCGAACATGCTGATGACCCGCATGAACGTGAAGGACTACATTATCCACCACAATGACGATGAAGCCTCGGAAGTCCGCAGCTATGCCGAGCGCACCCGGGCGTTCATCGACACGACGCTGGAGATCGTCGACGATCCGGAACAGCGTCAGGCGCTGACCGCACTTTATGACGACATCGACAGCTACACCTCGACCTTCGACCGGGTGGTCGAGCTTCAGAAACGCCGCGACGCCATCTATGACGATGTTTTCCTGACCGATGGTCCGGCAGCGGAAGCCGCGCTGGATGCCATGATCGAGGCCGCCCAGGCCAGCGAAGATGACGCCACCGAGGCGCTTGCTGGGCGCATAGTCCAGGATCTGCTCAAGGCCCGTCTGAACGAGGCGGTTTACCTGACCGAGAACGACGAGGCCTCCCACGAGGCCGCCCTGCACCATATCGAGCTTGCGATCCGGGATGGGGGCGGCTTGCCCGATCTGGCCCAGGGTGCCACCCAGCGCGCGCGGGCCGAGGCGGTGCTCACCCATCTGCAGGCCTATCGCCAGGGCGTGCTGGATGTGCATCAGGCGATCACGGCGCGCAATGACCTGATCGCCAACACGCTGGACGTGATCGGCCCCCACGTCGCCGGGGTGATCGAGGACTTCAAGCTGGCGACCAAGGAGCAGCAGGACATCCTCGGTCCGCGCGCCAGCGCCGACATGGCCCGTGCGGTGACGGTCATGCTGGTGGCGGCCGGGCTGGCGCTGGTGCTGGGTGTTGGGGCCGCCCTGACAGTCGGGGCCGGGATCAGCCGCCCCATCAACGCGATGACGGCGGCGATGGGTCGTCTCTCCTCCGGGGACAAGGATACCGATGTTCCCCATCGCAACCGCCGGGACGAGGTCGGCGCGATGGCGGCCGCCGTGCAGGTCTTCAAGGACAGGATGATCGAGGCCGACCGGCTTGAGGCGGCCCAGGCCAGGGAACGGGCGGCCCGCGAGGCGCGCTCGAAGAAGGTGGACGAGCTGGCCCGCGACTTCGATTCCAGCGTGCGCGAGATCCTGGAAAGCCTCGGGGCGGCCGCGAACCAGATGCAGGCCGCCGCCGCGACGGTCGAGCAGGTGACGAGCGGGACGCGCGAGCAGAGCCAGGCCGTGGTCTCCGCCTCGACCGAAGCCTCGACCAACGTCCAGACGGTGGCCGGCGCGACCGAGGAGATGACAAGCAGCATCAACGAGATCGCGGGTCAGGTCCATCAATCCTCGGAAATCGCCGGGCGGGCGCGCTCGGAGGCCGAAAAGACCACAGCCAACGTACGCGAACTCGCTGCCTCGGCCGACCGGATCGGCGAGGTCGTGAAGCTGATCAGCGCGATTGCCGAACAGACCAACCTGTTGGCGCTCAACGCCACCATCGAGGCGGCCCGCGCCGGCGATGCCGGCAAGGGCTTTGCCGTGGTCGCGAGCGAGGTCAAGACACTGGCCCAGCAGACCGCCAAGGCGACCGAAGAGATCAGCACCCAGATCGGTGGTGTTCAGAGCGCCACCCAGGGTGCCGTTGGTGCCATCGAGGGCATCGCCCGGATCATCGAGGAGATGAACGGTATCGCCACCTCCATCGCCTCCTCGGTGGAAGAGCAGACCGCGGCGACCGGCGAGATCGCCCGCAATATCAGCGAGGCCGCCGCCGGCAGGATCGCGGGGTGCAGCCCAGCCCACGACTCGCCCCCGCCGGAGCGCCGCGATGAGCGGACGGCGGGCGCTCCTCCTCCTGAACCCCAAGGCCCGGAGCGGCGACCTCGGCGTCGAGCGCATCGCCGCCGCG
>CAZPBH010000098.1:2921-7606 GCA_964584645.1 uncultured Rhodospirillales bacterium
GGCACCGACGAGGTCAACCGCTCCATCGGCAAGGTCAGCGATGCCTGCGATCAGGCTGCGGGCGCAGTGGGTGACCTGTCAGCCGGCATCGGTGAGCTGACGCGCCGCTCCGGCGATCTGAAGACCCATGTTGACGGCTTCCTGAACGCGGTCCGCGCCGCCTGAGGCGCATGGGCCTATGCCGGGAAGGTGCCGGGAAGGCACCGGGGCGGAGGCGTTCACGCCGAAGGTGCGGCTTCGTTCTGGCGGTCGAGGCGCCGGGCGAGCGGCACGAACAGGAAGAAGGTCAGGAGGAAGCCGACCGCGCTCGGCCAGGCGAGGTTCGGCAGGGTCGTGTCGAACAGCGCCAGATAGCCGGTCGCCAGCACCGGGCCGGCGGCGGTGAACAGGGTCTGGGCGACAAAGGCCAGGACGACGATACGGCCCTGCGGGTCCTGGGCGCTCATGGTCCCGAGGATATAGGGAAAGGTGAAGAACCAGGTGCTGGTAAACAGGCTGATCGCCAGCGTGAACATCGCCGCCGAGCCGCCGGAGATCAGGATCACCCCCATCGCCAGCGTCGCCCCGATCAGGCCCAGCGTGATGGGTAGCGCCCGGCCCCAGCGCGCCCCCAGCACCACCGCAAGGAAGGCGCCAAAGCCACCCGCCAGCAGCGAGATGCCGATGATGCCGCCGGCCTGCTGGGCGCTCAGGCCCAGCTCCACCCCGATCCGCTCGGCATAGGGCCAGAGCATCCCGACACCCCCGAAGAAGGCGGCGATCCCCAGCAGACAGCGCCAGACCTGCCAGGTCCAGGGATTGAAGGCCGGCACCTCGACAGGTGCTGCACCGGCTTCAGGGCTCGGCTCGGGCCGCGCCCCGCCGGCGCGCGATGGCGTCCAGATCGTCAGGATCAGGGCCGGAATACACAGCAGCAACAGGGCGCCGAACACACCGTTCACGCCGAACCGTCCGGCAAGCTGGGCCAGAATGGGCGAGGCCACAGCGCCCGAGAGCACCATCAGCACCGAATAGAGGGCAAAGAGCCGGTCGGGTATGGCGGAGCCGGCGAAATTGCCCTTCACCACGCTCAGGGCGGCCCCGCCCCCCAGCCCGGCCAGGAACCGCACGGCCACAAAGGCAACGAGCCCGCCAACCATCAGGCTGAACGCGTTGGTGGTGGCCAGCACCACCAGCCCGATCAGGATCATCAGCCGACGATCGTGCTTCGCCAGCAGCGGCGCGATCAGCAGGCTGACCAGCCCGGCCCCCAGCTGCTCGGCAGCAGGGATGAAGGCAACCTGCGCGCGGTCGAGCCCGCTATGGTCCTCCAGCGCCCCGACGATGATTGGCTTCAGCAGCACCGGCAGCGTGGCGACGATGCCGATGATCATCAGGCTCGCCCGCACATGCAGGCGGTCGACATGGCGCCCCGCTTCGGCGAGGGCGCTGGTGGTGCTTCCGGCGTCGCTGGCGGAGGTCAAGCCGGCTCGGCCTCAATAGGTCCAGGAAGCGGACACGCCGATCACCCGGTCACGGGCATAGGTACCCGTCACCACGCCTACGCCCGAGGCGCCGAAGGTCAGATATTCCTCGTCGGTCAGGTTGGTGCCGAACACCGAAAGCTCCCAGGGACCACCCTCGCTCGCCAGCGTGATGCGGGCGTTCAGCAGGCCCAGATCGTCGGTCTTGATCAGCTCGATGTTGTTGACGTCGTGATAGACCTCCGACTTCCAGGCATAGTCGGCGCGCGTCGTCAGCTCCAGCTGGCGCGGCAGCTGCCAGACATATTGCGCGCCCAGATTGATCGACCATTCCGGCACTTCCTGAAGCTCGGCACTCTCATCGAAGGTCGCCGAGGCGTCGACCTCGTCATATTCGGCATCCGTGTAGCCGATACCGGCCTGCAGGGTCAGCCGGTCGACGGGGACTGCCGTCACCTCAAGCTCGAAACCCCGGATGGTCGCGGCGGCAGCGTTCTCGATGATGAATTCAAAGCCGGCGCCGACCGGACGGTTCACCGAGATCTGCAGGTCGGTATAGTCGTTCCAGAACAGCGCCAGGTTGGTCCGCAGCCGGTCATCAAGGAACTGCGCCTTGGCGCCGAGTTCATAGGTCTTCACCTCTTCCTCGTCGAAGGGCTGGATGCCGTCGGTGCTGCTCGGCCGGCCGTTGAAGCCGCCCGATTTGTAGCCTTCGGTATAGGAGGCATAGAGCAGGATATCGTCCTGCAGGTCGTATTCGACGCCAACCTTCGGCGTGAACTTGGAGAACTCTTCCGACACCCGCGTCATCGGGATCGGCACCCGGCCGCTGGCGGGCAGGGTTCGCATGAATTCGTAGGTCTTGTCTTCCTGGGTGTAGCGGCCGCCCAGCGTGACCGTCAGCATGTCGGTGATGTCGAAGCCGACCTCGCCGAAGATCGCCCAGCTGTCCGTCTCGACAAAGCTGTCCTCGATCCGCGCGATGTCGAGATTGGCCGGGTTGCCGGGGCCGCCGAAGGGCAGGCCGGGGACGGGGCCCGGCAACGCCTCGAACGCCTCGAAGATGCCGACCAGCAGATCGGCGCGGGTGAGGTCGCGGGCCTCTTCGGTGAAATAATAGCCGCCGACGATATAGGTCAGGCGATCCTCGAGGGCGGTGCCGATGACCTGCAGCTCCTGGCTGAACTGGTCCTGCTCCTGATCGCTGATGGCGCTGGCATAGGGCAGGGGCGAGGTCTCGAACTCGCGGCTGTAGGTGGTCTCCAGGTCGCGATAGCCGGTGATCGATTTAAGCTCCGCGAAATCGGTCTGCCAGCTGGCCGTCAGCGTCACGCCCCAATTGTCGACGGTGCTGACATTCGGGCCGGTGCCAAAGCTGCGATACGGGTCGCCGGTCACGAAATCGTCGGTCAGCGGCGGCAGGCCAAGGCGCGGCGGCACGAAGGCGTTATAGAGGCCCAGCGGGGCGCCGGGCTGGGTCGGATCGACATCGATCATCGACTGCGCCAGCGCGGTCTCGTCCGTCTCGGTCCAGTCGAAGGCGGCGAGGATCTCGATGTCATCGCTCGGCCGGGCCAGCGCGGAGAGCCGCACCATCTGGCGGTCGATTACGCCCTGCTCCTCACCGGTGATGATCCGGCTCGCATAGCCATCCTGCTGCTTCAGCTCGCCCGCCGCACGCAGCGAGAGCCAGTCGGTGACCGGCGCGTTCACCATCGCCTTGACCTCGCGCAGCGTGTCGGTGCCATAGGCGCCTTCCACGAAGCCCTCGATCTCCTCGCTCGGCTGGGCCGAGACGATGTTGATCGCCCCGCCAACCGTGTTGCGCCCGAACAGCGTGCCCTGCGGGCCGCGCAGCACCTCGACCCGCTCCAGATCGAAGAAGTCGAAGGCCATCCCGACCGCGCGCGGGATATAGATGCCATCGACATAGACACCCACACCCGGATCGGCGGTGATCAGGAAGTCCTGCTGTCCGATCCCGCGGATGAACAGCTGGGCCGCCGACGGGCTGCCGGAGGTACCGGCGGTGAAGTTCAGATTGGGCACGAAGCCGTCCAGTGCGGCCACACCGCCGAGACCCCGATTGTCCAGCTCACGCCCGGTGAAGGCGGTCACCGAGATCGGCGTGTCCTGCAGCGATTCCTCGCGCTTCCGGGCGACGACGACGATCTCTTCCAGCATCCCCTGCTGGGCGCTGGCCGGCAGCGGCTGGGCAACGGTCAGGGCGCTGGCGAAACCAAGAGCGGTGGCGGCAAGAAGACGAGCGCGGCGGGCCATGAACGATTCTCCGGCAAATCTTTGAAGGTGAAAGCATCTGCCGGAGAGGTCGGCCGAAAGTCAAGCAATTGGCCAGAGACGGAGGTCGTTCCACATCGCACTGTGTTCAGGCGGCATCAGGTCGGGCGGTGGTGAGGGCCGTGCGGCCAAGGATCATGTCGGCGGCCTTTTCGGCGATCATGACCACGGGCGCGTTGGTGTTGCCGCTGATCACGGTCGGCATGATGCTGGCATCGACGACCCGCACGCCCTCCAGCCCGCGGACCTTCAGGGCGGCCGTCGTGACGGCCTGCGCATCGGTGCCCATGCGACAGGTTCCGGCCGGGTGATAGATGGTCTGGGCCGATGCCCGGATCGCCGCATCCAGATCCCCATCGTCAAGCTCGCCCGGTGCCGGTTTCAGGCGCTCGGCACGGAACGCTCCAAGGGCCTTCTGTTCGCCGATGGTGATCGCATGGCGCAGCCCGGCGATCATGGCGAGCCGGTCGGCCGGGCTCGTGTAGAATTGCGGGTCGATCACCGGCGGGTTCAGGGGATCGGCGGAGGCGAGCCGGACGGTGCCTCGGCTTTCGGGGCGCAGATGGCAGATACGGATGCTGAAGCCTGCCAGCTTCGGGTCGCCCGTCACCTGCACGAAGGGAATGAAGTGGATCTGCAAGTCAGGCGTGGCGCGGGCCGGATCGCTTTTCAGGAAGGCGCCTGCCACGCAGACCGTCTCGCGCGCCGGACCGGAGCGGCCGAGCCAGTATCGGGCACCGGCCGAGGCCATGGCCAGCGGGCTGGCAAAGGAGGGGTTCAGGGTCGCCTCGGGCCGTTCGGTGGACCAGGCGGCGGTCACGTCCAGATGATCCTGCAGGTTGCGGCCCACCCCCGGCAGCTCATGGCGCATGCCCACCCCGACCTCGCGCAGATGGGCCGGATCGCCGATGCCGGACAGCAGCA
>CAZPBH010000099.1:0-431 GCA_964584645.1 uncultured Rhodospirillales bacterium
GGCACCAAAGAGGGCGATGGCCGCAAGAGTGGTCATGATCTTTCGCTTTTTCGGGTTTCCTGTCGGCGGGCTGGATTCGGGGGAAGGGGCCGCACCGGTGTCGGTTGCCGTCATGTCAGTGATATTCCTCGCCGCCAGAGACGTTCATCGCTTCGCCCGTGATATAGGAAGCCTGATCGGAACACAGGAAGGCCACCGCCTTGGCGCTGTCTTCCGGCAGGCCGACCCGCCCCAGCGGGATGCGGGCGCGCATTGCCTCCATATAGTCCTCGAGGCTCTGGCCGCGGGCCTTGCTCATGAAATCGTTCTGCCAGCTCCCGAGCCCGGTCGTGACATGGTTCGGGCAGACCATGTTGACCCGGATGCCATGGTCGCCCCATTCCAGCGCGGCCGAACGGTCAAAGCAGCATTGTCCGACAATCTAGCGGAAA
>CAZPBH010000099.1:441-7602 GCA_964584645.1 uncultured Rhodospirillales bacterium
GGCCGAACGGGTCAGGCCCATCAGCCCGTGCTTGGAGGCGACATAGGCGGCGGCCTGCGCAAAGCCGCTCTTAGAGGCCTGGCTGCCGATGGAGACGATCGAACCGCCCGAGCCCTGCTTCATCATCTGCCGGGCGGCGTGCTTCATGCCATAGAAGCAGCCCCGCAGATTGACACCCAGCACGGCGTCCCAGTGTTCGGCCTTCATCTCGTTCAGCGGGCCGAACAGATAGCCGATGCCGGCATTGTTGACCATGATGTCGAGCCGACCCCAGGTGCTGACGGCCGTTTCGACCAGGCCGGCGACATCGGCCTCGACAAGGACATCGCCAGTGACACCGATGGCCTCACCACCGGCCGCCTTGATGCCGTCCACGACCTGGGCGAGCTCGTCTTCCTTGCCGACGCCGTGATCGGGGGCGATCTCACCCTTCACCTGCCCCAGATCATGCACGACCACCTTCGCCCCTTCGGCTGCGAGGCGCTTCGCGATCGCCTCCCCCAGGCCCTTCGGTCGCCCCGCACCGGTCACCACCGCGACCTTGCCTGCCAGTTCGGGATACATGCCCATGCCGGTGTCGCTCCTCAGCCGAGATGATCGCAGGTCATGAAGATCGGATTGTCGGCGAGCCGGCCCTGGAATTCGGCTGCGATCTTCTGCATCGTCTCGCTCGACGCCTGCTGGCCGAATGTCTCCATGTCGTCGATCCGGATGACCTCCACATACTGGTAGGGCGGCTTGGCATCCGAGCCCATCACCCCGGTGGTTCTGAACACGTCAAAGGCGCCGATGGAGGAAAGCCCGCGCACGGTGGGCAGGTCGGTCGACCTGGCCCAGGCCTCGTATTCCTCGACCGTGACACCGGGCCGCAGATTGAACAGGACAACCAGATACATGACAGTCGGGGCCTCCCAGCCTTCGTTGCAGTGTCGTCAGGATCGCGGATATAGGCACCCGGATGGCAGGCTTCGACGGTTATGGGGTCGGCATCATCAGGAAAAGCGCTTGAAGAGCCTTCACGCGCCCGGCAGAGTGCCGGATTGAAGTCGCAGCTTTCTGGAATAATTCCAAACTGTGAGCTTCCGAAAGATCGGGGGCTTCAGAGCTGCGCTCAGGACTTTCTGCCAAGGGAGGCACAACCATGCCCGATGATGTGACCCGCAAAGCTGATGCCGAGGCCCGGCCCGCTGTGGCGGCCGGCCCGCCGCCCTGGACCGATGTCGGCCGCCATGGCGTCTTTCCCGAGGGCCGGCATGACGAGATCGCCCGGTTCAACTTTCTCGCCGCGCTGAACGTGCACATCGCCACCAGGGTGTTTCCCGGCAACCGCCAGGCCTATGACAAGCGGGCGGTGCCGATGTGGAAGGCCGAGCATGGCGGTGCCGAGCCGAAGGATCGTCACGAGGCCCGCAAGGCGATCAGCCGCGATCCCTATTACCAGATGTGGAGCTCGCTGCGCCGGACCTACATGGAAATGCGCCAGGAAAACGGGCGCTCCATGGTCTTCAAGGAGCTGGACGCGCTGGTCGAGAAGGCGCGTGCCTATAACGAGGGCGCTTCGACGCTCGAACTCGACCCCGCGATGGAGGTGCCCCGCTATCTGACGCAGGTGGACATCCACTGCATGCCGGGCAGCTACCACACCGAGACACGGCCCGATGACATCGCGGCTGCCGCCAATTACGACAGCGGCATCTTCGCGACCACGGGCGGCATCATCGGCAAATACTCAGATGGCGGCGGCCGGGCGATGCTGGCCTGGCTGAAGCGCAATTATCCCGATTTCGCGCCGAAGCGCATCCTCGATCTGGGTGCCGGGCTCGGCCACAACACGGTGCCGGTGGCGAAAGCCTTTCCCGAGGCCGAGATCGTCGCCGCCGATGCGGCGGCCCCGATGCTGCGCTACGGCCATGCCCGGGCGCGCTCGATGGGGGTGGAGAACATCCGCTTCGTGCAGATGGATGTGGAAGACCTCTCGCGCTTCGAGGAAAACTCCTTCGACCTGATCCTCGCCGCCCAGTTCTGGCACGAGACCTCGCGCCGGGCGTTGCCGAAGATCATGGAGGAGGCCCGTCGGGTGCTGGCTCCGGGTGGGCTGATCCTCAGCCTCGAACAGCCCCCCTATCACAACATGCCGGCCTATGACGCGATGATCCGCGACTGGGACGCGCACTACAACAACGAGCCGTTCTGGACGACGTTGCACGACATGAACATGCTCGAGGAAATGCGCCGGGCCGGCTATGACGGCACCCTGTTCGAGACCAGCTTTCCAGCGGTGCTGGAGGAGGATTTCAGCTCCGACACCAATCAGGATGGCGGCAAGGATTTCGGGCGCGGGGGCATGTGGTACGGCTTCGGTGCCTGGAAGGGCGATGTCGCCCCGCCGAAGGAAACATGGCCGGCGGCCGCCTGACCGATGAGTGAGGGCACCCCGGATCTGACCGCGTCGACCCTGAAGGCGAAGGGTCGGCGCCCCTATTTCTTCGATGACCCCGTCAACGACAAGCTGCTGGCCATGCTGATGGCCGTCGCGGGTGAGCTGGCCGTGACACGCGAACGGCTCGACACGGTTGAACGGATTCTGGCGCAGAAGGGCCAACTCACGCCGGCCGAGGTCGATGCCTATCGTCCCGACGAACAGGCCAAGGCCGAGCGTGGCCAGATGCGGCAGGAATATATCGCGAGGGTGATGCGCATCCTGCAGAACGAGCTCGACGAACTCGAACAGATGAAGGCTGACGAGAATTATCGCCGCATCGTCGAGGAGCTTGGCTCCGGAAAGCTCTGAGGGCTGCGTTTCACATCATGGTCGCCAACATCGTACGCCTGCGCGCCGTTCCCGAGTGGGAGGCGGAGCTGATCGCGATCTTCGAGCGTGTGCGCACAGCCGTCAGGCAGTCCGAGCCGGGCTGCACGGCCTATGAGATGCGCCGGACCGGCGAACCGCACGGCTTCGTGATCTTCGAGAGCTATGTCGACGCCGCCGCGCTCGAGGTCCACCTTGCAGCACCTTATGTGCGCGAGGCCGCGGGACCGCTCTTCGCCTGTCTTGATGGCCCACCGGAGACCGAGCGTCTGAGGCCGCTCTCCCCCTGATGTGGAATTCGTTCAAGTCGTTGGCGTGAAACGTCTTGCCAGAAACAACCCGGGCGCGTAGCGTCAATCGGGGAGTTCGGGGCATGGTCAATATTCTCATCATCGACGACGATCCGACGGCGCGCATGATCGCGGCACAGGCGCTTGACGGATTTCGGTGCGAGATTCATGAAGCCGACAACGCCGAGGACGGGCGGGCGCTGGCTGAAGAGTTGCGCCCGCAGGTGGTTTTTCTCGATCTGCACATGCCGGATGAAGAAGGGCTCGACCTGCTTCCCATCCTGCGGCAGATGGATGAGCGCATGCATATCCTGGTGATGACAAGCAATCCGATTGCCCACGGGGCCGATGACCTGTTGCTTGCCCAGCAGCTTGGCGCCGACCGTGTCTTCATCAAGCCGATACCCATCCAGGAGGTCCGCTATCTGGCGGCGCACTGGCTGGCGCAACCGGTCATCTGAGGAGAGGGCATCATGGTTGCGGTCGTTGATCTTCGTACCTGCGACAGGGCGCATCTGGACGGGCTGAAGGAACGCGAGTTCCTGGCGTCTCTGGAGCCGATGTCGGGTCCCGAGATCGCCCGGTTTCGCCGGCTGCGGAAGCTTTCGGGCATCCATAACGCCTGGCTCGAGCGCTATCTCGACGAGAACCCCGAGAAACGGGTTGCCGCTCCGGCGAGTCCGGCCCCGAAGAAGCCGGCAGCCAGGATCGAGGTCGATACGGAGAAACTCTCGATCTGGACGATGCTGCTGGTCTTCGCCCTTATATGTGCGATAGCCGGCCCGGTCGGCTATCTGCTGGTGCGCGAGTTCATGTAGGGCTCAGGCTGTCCACGGCGCGAAATACGTCGCCAGCAGATAGCCCGTCGCCACCACGACCGAAACCAGCATCAGCGGGAAGCCGACCTTCAGATAGCAGAAGAAGTCCATCCTCTCGCCCTGCCGTTCGGCGATCGAGGCGATGGTGACATTGGCGGCGGCGCCGATGAGCGAACCGTTGCCGCCCAGGCAGGCCCCGAGCGACAACGCCCACCAGACAGGCTCCAGACCGAATTCCCGGGGCAGCGCGGTGCCCATCTGCTCGATGAGCGGGATCATCGTGGCGACAAAGGGAATGTTGTCGATGAAGGCCGAAAAGATCGCTGCACTCCACAGCACCGTCATGACCGTGACCAGCGGGCTGCCGTCGGTGAGATCGATCAGAGCCTGACCGATCACGGGCAGGAGGCCGCTGGTCTCGGCCGCGGCGACAATGGCGAACAGCGCGGCAAAGAAGATCAGGGTCGGCCATTCGATCTGTTCAAGCGTCTCGCGCACCTGCTCGGCCTGCTGGGCCGCCGGTTGCCCGATCACACGCAGGGCCAGAAAGACCGTGGCGCCGATCAGCGCGATGGTTGCCGCTTCCAGCCCCATCAGATCGGCCAGCACCAACCCGAGGATGACGAGGCCGATCACGGTCAGGGACTGGATCAGCAGGGTGCGGTCCTCGATCGCCGCCCCTTCGTCAAAGGCCATGATGCGCCCGCGCGTGTCTTCCGAGGCCGACAGCTTGCGCCCCCACAACGCATCGAGCAGGAGGATTGTGATGACGAGATTGATTGCCGCCGGCGGCCCCACATGGACGAGGAAATCCGTAAAGCCGAGATCGGCTGCCGAGCCGATCAGGATGTTCGGCGGGTCACCGATCAGGGTTGCCGAGCCTCCGATATTCGAGCTGAGCACCGCCGAAGCCAGAAAGGGAAAGGCCGGCACCCGCAGCTTTTCCACCATCAGGAGGGTGACCGGCACGGTGAGCAGGACCGTCGTCACATTGTCGAGCAGGCCCGAAAGCACGGCCGTGACCACCGCCATCGCGGCCAGCAGCAGGCGGGGGTCGGCGTGCACGGCCTTGGCGGTCCAGATCGCGACAAACTCGAACAGCCCGGATCGCCGCGAGAGTGCGACGATCACCATCATGCCGGCCAGCAGGCCCAGCGTGTTGAAATCGATGCCCGCAACCGCCTGATGCTGGTCGAGCACACCAAGGGCAACAAGCGCCAGTGCCATCAGCCCGGCCAGCACCGTGCGGTGGATCCGCTCGGTCATCAGCAGCACGAACACGGCCACAAGGGCCAGGCCCGCCACCCATTTCGGGTCGAGCTGCAGCAGGCCGATCAGCCCGCCCCCGGTTTCGGGCGGTGCGGGGTCGGTCATATCAGGCCTTCCAGCGCCGCGATCAGGGTGACGATGTTGATGGATCCTGTCAGCCGGCGCTCTTCATCGAGCACGAAGATCTCGATCGCCTCGCGTCTGAGGGCCATCAGCGCATCGATGATCGGCGCATCGGGCGTGACGGTGAACACATCCTCGTTGAGCAGCAATGTCGCGGGCTCATGGGCGATGCGCCGGATGCGGCGAACCAGATCGGGCAGGTCCTCGCGCAGGAAGCCATGCACCGGAAAATGGTCTTCCAGTCCGCGCAGGGTGCGGGGCAGCATGTGCTCCCCCATCGCGCTGGAATCGATCACGCCACGAAAGCGGCGGTCGGCATCGACAAAGGGGATATGGCTCGTGCGCTGTTCGATCATCAGGCGCAAGGCGTCGTTGACAGTGGCCCCTTCGATCAGCGCGGCCGGTGGCGGCCCCATGATGGCGCGGCAATGCATGGCGTGGTGGATCCCCCAGAGATACGCGCAAGCCTAGCCCAGCCCGAGTTCGGGGAAAAGGTGTCCCGCCTGCCTTTTGTGACCTTGGGCTGCGAGATAGTTTATAGACCTTCGAAATCGTGCCACAATTGGCCCGGCCAACTGCCTAGCCTTGCCGCAATGCGGGCATTCCATGGCGCTGTCACGAATCGGGCAGCAACCAGCCCCGGCGCCGGAAGGAGAACAGACCCATGAACCAGCACACCATCGCCCTGGTCGACGACGACCGCAACATCCTGACCAGCGTCTCCATGGCGCTTGAGGCGGAGGGCTATGACGTCCGAACCTATGTCGATGGCGATGAGGCGCTGCGCGGGCTCGGCACCCGTCCGGTCGATCTCGTCGTGCTCGACATCAAGATGCCACGGATGGACGGGATGGAGACCCTCTCCCGCCTGCGGCAGAATTCGAAGGTGCCGGTGATCTTCCTCACCTCCAAGGATGATGAGCTCGACGAGGTGCTGGGGCTCCGGATGGGGGCTGATGACTACATCACCAAGCCATTCTCCCAGCGCCTGCTGATCGAGCGTATCCGCGCCCTTCTGCGGCGTGAGCAGATGGCCGACGAGGCCGACGATCAGGAGGACAGCCGGCCCATCGAACGTGGCCATCTGATGCTCGATCCGATCCGGCATGTCTGCACCTGGAAGGGCAAGCCGATCAACCTGACGGTCACGGAGTTCCTGCTGGTCAAGGCGCTGGCGGTGCGGCCCGGTCATGTAAAGAACCGCAACCAGCTGATCGACGCCGCCTATGGCGAGAACATCTACGTCGATGACCGGACCATCGACAGCCATATCAAGCGGGTCCGCAAGAAGTTCCGGGTCGTTGATGACGAATTCAGCCATATCGAAACCCTTTACGGGGTCGGCTATCGCTATAAGGATACCGGGGACTGAGACCATGGGTGGGCCGGTGGCACCGGCCCTGTGGGACGGCGGATGTGCGCGGCCGGCGATGCGAGGGGGCTGATCGAACGACATGCCGATAAGCCTGCCAGGATGGCGGGGCGCACGAGCCCCGCGGTCCGAAGATGACAATGCCGGCGAGGTCGTGCATGCCCGCACGCTGATCGCGCGCCGGGAGCGGGATGTCTCGCCCCTGACGATCCGCATCATGCTCGTCAACATCCTGGCGCTGGTCATTCTCGTGGCCGGGGTGCTCTATCTCGTGCGCTATCAGGATCAGCTCATCGACGCGGAACTTCAGGCGCTGGAGAGCCAGGCGCGGCTTTTCGCGGCGGCACTGGCCGAAGGGGCCGTCGTGCGTCTGCCGGATGAGGATCAGGCCCTGTTCGGGGAGCTGGCGCGCCCGATGCTGCGCCGGCTGGTGGAAACCACCCAGACCCGCACCCGCCTGTTTTCAGGCAGTGGAGCGCT
>CAZPBH010000100.1:0-2021 GCA_964584645.1 uncultured Rhodospirillales bacterium
CGAAGTTTGCATCCGAGATGAACAGGATGCCGCCGCCGGAGCGCACGTAATCCTCAACGGCATCAATGTCGGCCTGCCCGTAGACGGCATTGTTCGAGCCCATCACGATGACGGCGATAGTAGACAGGTCCAGGTTCTGGAAATCCACGCCAATGCCGTCGGAGGGTCCGCTCTCGTTGTCTGTGGTTTCAGTGACCTGGGTCACGATGAAGTCCGCCGCTTCAAGCGTCTGCCGCAATTCGCCCCAGCCGTGGTTGCCGCCGAAGGTCTGCATGTTGAAGATATCGGCCAGGTGCTCGGTCCGCTCGGTGTCGTTGTCGGCCTCCAGAAAGCCACCCGAGCGCTCGGCACCGCGCACGAACAGAATGGTCGACTGCGCGGCCAGGAGACCCGGCAGAAGAAAAAATGCTGCGATTGTGATGGTTCTGAACCGGATCATTGCCTGCTCCCTCCATTGCTAATCCCCTGTAAAGTCAGAGTATCAGCCCGAATGTTGTCAAACTGTTCAGTGGGCATTCGAGATTGGATTGGAAATGGCGCCGGCGCAATGCTTCGATGATCCGCGGCCAGGCGTTTGACTTTAGCCATCCCGAGCGGGGTGCGGCCTCCAGATGGGAATGATTGTGAATCAAAAGCGGTCTCCGCGGAAGGTCCTGATGCGCCGGGCGCTGGTGCAGGGCTTCATCGTCAGCGACTATATCCCCCGCTTTCCCGAATTCATGGGGGAGATGGCGGGCTGGATGGCGGCGGGAAAGATCACGACGCGCGAACACATCGTCGAGGGGCTGGACCGGGCGCCGGAGGCCCTGGGCATGCTGTTCGAGGGCCGCAATGAGGGCAAGCTGATGGTCCGGATCGCCGATGCCTAAGCTGATCCTGCTTTTCATGGTTCTGCTGGGCGGGGCTGCTGGCGCCCAGCCGGCCTTTACCGGGGATGCGGAAACCCAGGCGCAGCTCAAGGCCGCCCTTCTGCCGCCCGCCTTCGAGGCGTGGCGCGACAGCGACCGCTATTGGGACTGGATGATCACCGCCATACGGGAATCCGAGGCCGGCCGGCCCGAACCCTGTTTGCAGATCGGCGATGTGGAGCTGGAACGCACCATCCTGCATCACCCCATCGCCATGGCCGAGGATGACGCCAACCCCCGCGAGGGCATCTGGCAGGAGCGGCTGATCGGGCAACGCTGCGGCGAGCCCGCCATCTTCAACGCCCTGTTCGTCGCCAACCCCGGCGGCCCGCCCGACATTCGCGGGCTGATCCAGGGGGACAGCGCGGCCGTGCCGGGCGATCAGGGCGATATCGCCGCCGTCGTCGCCGAGGAAGCGGCAAGGCTGTCGGGCTGCGCGGAGGTGCAGGCGGTCGAGGCACGCTTCGAGCGCTTTGTCCCCCGCGCGGAAGGCGATCCCAACCCCTATCCGCTCTGGGCCGAGAGCTGGCAGGCAGAGGGCTGCGGCATCCGGCAGGGGGTCCTCATCGTGCTCGACCAGCAATGGCACGGAAGGGCGCGCATCGGCATCGTGGAAAACCCCGATGCCCTGCCCGCGGAGAGCGAGGGCACGGGCGAATGATCTTCGCCCTCGCCGGCGAGGAGCTGATCGCCGATACCTCCGGCGCGCTGATCTGGCCGGCACGCTCGGCCCTGATCGTGGCTGACCTGCATTTCGAGAAAGGCTCCTCGCTGGCGCGCCGGGGCCAGCTTCTCCCGCCCCACGACACAGCCGCGACGCTGGAGCGGCTCTCCAAACTCGTGGCCCGGGTGGAGCCTGCCACGATCATTGCGCTCGGTGACAGCTTTCACGATGGCGACGGGCCCAACCGGCTGGAGGCGGGTGCGCGCGATCGGCTATCCGGGCTGATGCACCGGCGGCGCTGGGTGTGGATCACCGGCAATCACGACCCCGAGGTGCCGCCCGAGCTGGGCGGCGAGATCGTGCCGACATGGCAGGAAGGCCCTCTCATCTTCCGGCATGAGGCCGAGCCTGATGCTGCGGGCGAGCTTTCCGGCCATTACCACCCAAAG
>CAZPBH010000100.1:2031-7560 GCA_964584645.1 uncultured Rhodospirillales bacterium
GGCGGTGTTTCATTGGCGATGCACGAAGGATCATGCTGCCGGCCTTCGGCGCCTTCACGGGCGGGCTCGACATCGCTGACCCGGCGATTGCACGGTTCTTTCCCGGCCATCACAGGATCGGTCTGATCGGGCGGCGCCAGGTGCACGGCTTCCCGGGCCTGCAAGGCGCGGCATGAAAAAGGCCCGGAGCGCAGGCGCGCCCCGGGCCTCGGCATCGATTTTGAGGAAAGGTTTATTCGCTCGGCGGCAGGATCACCGCGTCGATGACATGGATCACGCCATTGGTCGCTTCGATGTCGGCGGTCACCACATTGGCGCCATCGACCGTGACGCCTTCACCGGTGCCATCGACGGTGACGGCAGCGCCCTGAACCGTGTCCAGCTCGACCGTGTTGCCGGCGGCATCAGCGGCCATGACCTTGCCCGGCACCACATGGTAGGTGAGGATGGCGGTCAGCTGGTCCTTGTTCTCCGGCATGAGCAGGCTTTCCAGCGTGCCTTCCGGCAGAGCCGCGAAGGCTTCGTCGGTCGGCGCGAACACGGTGAACGGACCTTCGCCCTTCAGCGTCTCGACCAGACCGGCGGCCTGAACGGCGGCGACCAGCGTCTCGAACTGGCCGGCCGCAACGGCGGTATCGACGATATCATCAGCCTTGGCCGGGGCACCGGCGATCCCGAGCGGGAGCACGACGGCAAGCGCCAGCGCGAACTTCTTCAACATGGTCATGGAGAAAACCCTTCCTTGTGGTCGGTTCGGGAAAACACGAACGGCCAGCCGAACGACCCGAACCATTCGGATCGCAAGCAGGCCAGCGCGACAATTAGCCCGTTGTTGTTGTCTTTCAACAAGATTCGCCATGCATTGCGCGATCCCACCCCTTCCGGTGATCCACTTTGCACCCCCTGTCGTAAAGGTCTCTGATCGTGTAATATCGAGACGGCATACGGTGTTCGTCTTGACGCGAAGCCATTCCGCCAAGAGAATTCCATCGCCCGTGTCTTCCTCGTCCCAGCCTGTCTTCATCGTCTGGTTCCGTCAGGATTTGCGCCTGCGCGACAACCCGGCGCTGGATGCCGCCGTTCACGCAGCGCGCGAGGCTGATGGCCGGGCTCTGCCGCTGTTCATCCTCGACGATGAGAGCCCCGGGCGCTGGAAGATTGGGGGCGCCTCAAGGTGGTGGCTGCATCACAGCCTCAAGGCCCTTGAAGCCGATCTCGGCAAGCGCGATGCCAGGCTCAGGCTTCTGGGCGGTGCCGCCGACAGGATCTTCGAGCAGCTGGTCGGCGAGATCACACCGGCAGGCGTTTTCTGGAACCGGATGTATCAACCCTGGGCCATCGAACGCGACACGCAGATCAAGAAGATGCTGATGGGCAAGGGCATTCCGGCTGAGAGCTTCAATGGCGCCCTGCTGGTCGAGCCATGGACGATCAAGACCGGGTCGGATGGACCCTACAAGGTCTACACGCCCTTCATGAAGGCGGTGCGCGCGCGTGGCATCGAAACCGAGCTGAAGCCCGCCCCCCGCGACATTCCCGGGCCCACACCCGACCTCAGGGGCGCGGTCGACCTCGATGCCCTCGACCTGCTGCCGAGGATCGACTGGGCCGGAGGGCTGCGCGCCAGGTGGGAGCCGGGCGAGCTGGGGGCCAACAGACGCGCTCGCGACTTCGTTGACGAACGGCTGAAGGGCTATGGCAAGGGCCGGGACCTCCCGGCCGTGGAACAGACCTCGCGCCTCTCCCCACACCTCCATTGGGGCGAGATCAGCCCGCGTCTCGTGTGGCGGATGGCCGAGGAGCATGCCGATGCGGCCGGCGACGACGCCGCCAGCTTCCAGAACGAGCTGATCTGGCGGGAGTTCTCCTATCACCTGCTTTATCACTTCCCGCAGATGCCCGACGCGCCGCTGGATCAGCGCTACCGCGACTTCCCCTGGCAGGAAGACAAGGACGTGCTTGAAGCTTGGCAGGCGGGCCGCACCGGCTATCCGATCGTCGATGCCGGCATGCGCGAGCTTTGGGAAACCGGGGTGATGCACAATCGGGTGCGGATGATCACCGCCAGCCTGCTGGTCAAGCACCTGCTTCAGCCCTGGCAGGCGGGCGAGGCCTGGTTCTGGGACACGCTGGTGGATGCCGACATGGCCAACAACAGCGCCAGCTGGCAGTGGGTGGCGGGCTGCGGCGCCGATGCCGCACCCTATTTCCGGATCTTCAACCCGACGCGCCAGGCCGAACGTTTCGACCCCGACGGCGATTACGTGCGGCGCTGGGTGCCCGAACTGGCTGCGCTTCCGAACCGAAATCTGAACGAGCCCTGGGCTGCGCCCGATGAGGTGCTCGAAAAGGCGGGTGTGAGGCTTGGCGAGACCTATCCCCGCCCGATCGTGGACCACAAGCAGGGACGTGAGCGGGCCCTGAAGGCCTTCGAGAGCATCAAGACCAACCAGAGCGAGACGGCGCCCCGGCGTCGCCAGCAAGGCACGACATCATGAAGATAGCCGTGATCGGCAGTGGAATTGCGGGCCTTGGCGCCGCCTGGGCCCTTGATGGCCATCACGAGGTCACCCTGTTCGAGGCCGAGGGGCGGCTCGGTGGCCATACCAACACCGTCACCACCCCTGACGGCATCGCCGTTGATACCGGGTTCATCGTCTACAACGAGGCGACCTATCCCAACCTGACGGCCTTCTTCAGCCATCTGGGTGTCGCAACGCAGGACAGCGACATGTCCTTCGGGTGCTCGATCGAGGATGGCCGGCTGGAATATTGCGGCGACAACCTGCTGACCCTGTTCGCCCAGAAACGCAACCTGCTGAGCCCGCGTTTCCACCAGATGTGGCGGGACATCCTGCGCTTCTATCGGGAAGCACCGGCCGGCATTGCCCGGCTCGAGCCGCAGGAAAGCCTTGGCGAGCTTCTGCGGGCCGGCGGCTACTCGACGGCCTTCATCGAGGATCATCTGCTGCCCATGGGCGCGGCCATCTGGTCGACGCCGGCCGAGCAGATGCTGGATTTCCCGGCCCTCAGCTTCCTGCGGTTCTTCGACAATCACGGCCTGCTGCGGGTCCAGGACCGCATCCCGTGGCGGACCGTGACAGGCGGGGCGCGCAGCTATATCGAGCGCATCATGGCCGGTTTTCGCGGCGAGGTGCGCACCGGCACGCCTGTGGTGAAGGTCACGCGCGAGAGTGACGGCGTTACGGTGCGCGACAATCAGGGCCATGAGGCGCGCTTCGATCAGGTCATCCTTGCCGCCCACGCCGATCAGTCGCGCCGCCTGATGGGTGAACCGAGCGCAGAGGAGGCCGAGATACTCGGCAGCTTCGCCTATGCGCCCAACACGGCCATCCTGCACACCGACCCCGCCCTGATGCCGAAGCGGCGCCGGGCCTGGGCAAGCTGGAACTACATGACCGGCGCCGGCGGGCCGCGCGAGCATGTGTCGGTCACCTACTGGATGAACCGGCTGCAGGGCCTGCCGGCCGAGACGCAGCTGTTCGTCTCCCTGAACCCGCATCTTGAGCCCGACCCGGCGCGCACGCTCGCCCGCTTTGTCTATGATCACCCGATGTTCGATGCCGCCGCCATCCGCGCGCAGCGCGCCCTGCCCTCGATCCAGGGCGTGGGGGGCATCTGGTATTGCGGCAGCTGGTGCGGTTTCGGCTTCCACGAAGACGCGCTTGCCAGCGGTCTCGCCGTCGCCGAGGCCTTGGGGTGCGCACGCCCATGGCAGGTGACGGAAGTCTCGCCCGCCTTCGCCCACGCCACGCCGGAACGCCCGGTTGACGGGCCAAGGGCCGCGGCGGCTTGAACGCGCCAGCCCTCAATTCTGCGCTGTATGTCGGCAAGGTGATGCATCACCGGCTGCGACCGGTGCGGCGACGCTTTGTCTATCCGGTGTTTTCACTGCTGGTCGACCTGGATGAGGTGCCCGATCTCGACCGGCGCCTGCGCTGGTTCGGCCATAACCGCTTCAGCCTGCTGAGCCTGCATGATCGTGATCATGGGCCCCGTGACGGCTCGCCACTGCGACCCTGGATCGAGGAGCATTGCCGCCAGGCCGGGCTGGATGTGGCAGGCGGGCGCATCCGCATGCTGAGCTTCCCGCGCGTGCTGGGCTATGCCTTCAACCCGTTGACGATCTACTGGATCGACGATCCGGCGGGCCGGCTGCGGGCGGTGCTGTATCAGGTGAAGAACACCTTCGGCGAGCAGCATGGCTATCTCTGCCCGGTCAGCGCCGACCATGCTCCCGGCCAGCCGATCCGGCAGCGCGCCGAGAAGAGCTTTCATGTCTCGCCCTTCATGGATGTGGCGGGGCGCTACAGCTTCCGGGTGAGGGAACCCGCCGCGCATCTCGGCATTGTCATTCACGAACAGGACGGCACCGAGGCTGATCTGATGATCGCCACCCACCATGCCGAGCGCCGACCGCTGACCGACCGCAGCCTTCTCGCCATCTGGGCGCGGCATCCGCTGATGAACCTGATGGTGATCGGCGGCATTCACTGGGAGGCCCTCAAGGTCTGGCTCGGCGGGGTCGCCTACCACTCGAAACCGGCACCGCCGCAGGTGCCCGTCACGCTGGGCACGGCCCTTGGCAACGGCGGGACAGTCCGGGAATTGCCGCAAGCGACCGGCGACCCAAGTCGAACCCATGCGCCGCATGTTCCGGCATGACGGCACCAACGCCCCCAATCGGCATCCTGCACCATCGAACAGCACGAGGCTCCCTCCGCCCATGACATCCACCACCACCGCCCATGCCGACACGCCCCATGATCGCCCCTATCGGCCGTCGGCGGCGATGAACATGCTGCTGGGATTTGCCCAGGGCATCCGCCATGGCAGCCTGCGCTTCACCTTTCCCGATGGCAGCGAGCGCGTGATCGAAGGCACCGAGCCCGGGCAGGCCGGCCATCTCGTGATCCATCGCGACCGCATGGCCCGGAGGTTCCTGACGGGCGGCATCCTGGGCTTCTGCGAGGCCTATCTGGACGGCGACTGGTCGAGCCCGGACAACGACACCCTGTTCGAAGTCGCGCTGCGCAACGAGGCCGCCCTGAACGAGATGCTGGAGGGCAAGCGCTGGTTCCGGGCGCTCTCCTGGATCTCGCACCGCCTGCGCCCCAACACCCGTAACGGGGCGCGGCGGAACATCGCCCACCATTACGATCTGGGCAACCGCTTCTACGAGGCCTGGCTGGATGCCTCGATGACCTATTCCAGCGCCATCTTCGCCAGCAAGGGCGAGGACATCACCGCCGCACAGGCCCGCAAATACGAACGCATCGCCGACCGGATGCACCTGCAGCCGGGCCAGCATGTGCTGGAGATCGGGTGCGGCTGGGGCGGCTTTGCGGAATATGCCGCGCGCGAACGCGGCGCGAAGGTGACCGGCATCACGATCAGCAGGGAACAGCACGATTTCGCGAAGGAACGGATCTTCCGGGCCGGGCTCAACGAGCGGGTCGAGATCCGTATGCAGGATTACCGCGACGTGACCGAGCGGTTCGACCGCGT
>CAZPBH010000101.1:0-3125 GCA_964584645.1 uncultured Rhodospirillales bacterium
GGTGCTGGAGATCGGCCGTGGGCGGATCCTGCGCGAAGGGCACAGTGTGGCGCTTGTCAGCTGCGGCGCACGGCTTGCCGACTGCCTCGCCGCTGCGGACGACCTCGCCACGCGCGGCCTGTCCTGCACGGTGGCCGATGCCCGCTTCGCGAAGCCGCTCGATACGGGCCTGATCCGCCAGCTGGTCGACCATCACGAATTCGTGCTGACGGTTGAGGAGGGAGCGCCGGGCGGGTTCGGCGCGGCCGTGCTCCATTTCCTCGGGCAGGAGGGCCGGCTGGGAGCCGGGCCGCGGCTGCGCTGCCTCACCCTGCCGGACCGCTTCCAGGATCACGCCTCGCCCGCCGCCCAGCGCGCCGAGGCCGGGCTCGATGCCACCGGCATCGCCGGGGCGGTGCTGGCGCTGCTCGACCAGGCGGGCAACGCGGCCGGGCGGCTGCGCAGCTAGACCCGATCGATCACGAAGAGGGAGAGAACCGCATGCATTATCTCCACACCATGGTGCGCGTCAGCGACCTCGAGGACTCGGTGAGGTTCTACCGCCTTCTGGGGCTGGAGGAACTACGCCGCTACGACAATGAGAAGGGGCGGTTCACCCTGTGCTTCATGGCCTGCCCGGGCGACGACAAGGCGCAGGTCGAGCTGACCTACAACTGGGACCCCGAAGATTATGGCGGCGGCCGCAATTTCGGCCATCTGGCCTATGCGGTCGATGACATCTACGCCAAATGCGCGGCCCTCCAGGAAGGCGGGGTGACGATCAACCGCCCCCCGCGCGACGGGCGCATGGCCTTCGTGCGCTCCCCTGACGGCATCTCGGTCGAGCTGCTGCAGAAGGGCGAGCCGCTGCCGCCGGCCGAGCCCTGGGCCTCGATGCCGAATACCGGCAGCTGGTAACAAGCTGGCGAACCCGTCCGCCAGGAAGAAGATCCGCGCCGACGCCGCCATGCTGGCGCAAGGTCTGGCCGACAGCCGGGCCCGGGCGCAGGCGCTCATCATGGCGGGCAAGGTGCGCCTCGGCACGACGATCATCGCCAAGCCCGGCCAGCTGATCGCGCCCGATGCCGCCCTGGATGTCGAGCAGGCCGAGCATCCATGGGTCTCGCGCGGGGGGATGAAGCTGGCCCATGCAATCGGGCATTTCGGGCTCGAGGTGGCGGGCCGGGTCGCCATCGATGTCGGGGCCTCGACCGGCGGGTTCACCGATGTCCTGCTGCACCATGGGGCGGCCCGGGTCCATGCGGTCGATGTTGGCCATGGCCAGCTCGCCTGGAAGCTTCGGCAGGATCCGCGCGTGGTGGTGCTGGAGCGCGTCAATGCCCGCCATCTGAGCGCCGCCGAGGTGCCCGAGCCCGCCGATATCATCGTCTGCGATGCCAGCTTCATCGGCTTGCGTACCGTGCTGCCGGCCGCGATGGCGCTGGCGGCACCGGGGGCGGTGCTGGTGGCCCTCATCAAGCCGCAATTCGAGGTCGGGCGCGGCCGTGTGGGCAAGGGCGGTGTGGTGCGCGACCCGGCCCTGCATGAGGAGGTCTGCACGACCATCCGCACCTGGCTGGCCGGGCAGCCCGGCTGGCAGGTCCTCGGCCTTACCCCCAGCCCCATCACCGGACCGGAGGGCAATGTCGAGTTCCTGATCGCCGGGCGGTACGAGCCGGTATCCGAGACAAAACTTCTCTAGAGCGGATCGCGTTCAGCCTGAACGCGTGAATCCGCTCTATTCATCTGTAATTATAAACAAATTACCCGATCAGATGACTCCATCTGATGGGAAGCTGCTCTAGAAGGATCGGGGCGTGATGCCGGTCTCGGTCATCCAGGCGCCGGCGGGGCGTGACAGCAGGGAGGGGTTCTCCGCCACCGCGCCGATGCCGGCCAGCACGCGCAGGAAGGACCCGAAGAACGGCAGCGATTCGCGCAGGCGCTGCAGCGGCGGCTTTGGCCGCGGCAGGTTGACGATGTCGACCTCCTCCTCCGGCGCGATTTCCGCCAGCTCGCGGGCGACGACAAGGGCGCGGTCGAGCCCGCCCAGCTCATCCACCAGCCCGTTCTGCACGGCCTGCCGACCCGTCCAGACGCGACCGCCTGCAACCGCGCGCACCGCCTCGACATCCATGTTCCGGCCCTCGGCCACACGGGCCAGAAACGCCTCATAGCTCTGGTCGATGAAGCGGGTCAGCGCCGCGCGCTCGCTGTCGGTGAACCCCTGGGCGATGGAGAGCATGGCGGCGTTGTCGCCAACCGTGATGCGGCCCCAGTTCACACCCAGACGCTCCGAAAGCTCGGCGATATGGGGCTTCCCGCCGATCACCCCGATGGAGCCCGTCAGCGTGCCGGGCTGGGCCAGGATGCGGTCCGCTGCTGCGGCGATCCAGTAGCCGCCGGAGCCCGCGACATTGCTCATCGAGACGATCACGGGCTTGCCATGGGTTTCCCTTGCGACCCTGACCGCGCGCAGGATCATCTCGCTGGCGGTGACCGAGCCGCCGGGGCTGTCGATCCGCAGCACGATCGCGCGCACGGCCGGATCTTCGGCAGCCTGGCGGATCGCGAGCGAGACGGTGAGGGCATTCATGGCGCCGCCGCCGGCAAGCGGGTTCACGCCCTCGCTCTCCTGCAGCATCACCGCGCCGACGGCGCGCACCACGGCGATGCGGGGGATGGGCTCGCCTTCGACCTCGGGCTCCTGGCCGCCCAGGGACCGCGCGGCCTCCATGGCCCTGTCCAGACCCGAAGGCCCGGCCGGACGGGTCAGCGCGATATAGCGTGCGACGGGAATCCAGACCGCCTTGTCGGTGGCTTCATCGACACGCGCGGTGATCTCGTCACCATAGAGCAGCTCATCGACAAAGCCCTGCTCGATCGCTTCCTTGTCACCAATCGGGGCGTTGTCGATGGCGGTGCGGATCACGGCTTCATCGAGCTCCCGGTCGGTGGCGATATCGCCCACCATCTGGTCCACCAGATCGGTCAGCAGGCTCGTCACCATCTCCCGGTTGGCGGGGGTGAAGCCGGTTTCCGTAACCGGATCGAAGGCGGTCTTGTACTCCTCGCGCTTGATGACGTCGGCCCCGATCCCGGCCTCCTCCAGCGCTTCGGCGAGGAACGGGACCTCGCTCGCCAGT
>CAZPBH010000101.1:3135-7513 GCA_964584645.1 uncultured Rhodospirillales bacterium
CAGTCCGAACAGGCCGACCATGCCCATCGGCTGCAGCCAGATCTCGTCGAACGCCGCCGCCATGTGATAGTTGAAGCCGGTGTTGGTCAGCTCGCCAAAGGTATAGGCAAAGGCCCAGGCCGGCTTTCCGCTCGCGCGGAAGCGCTTGACCGCATCGCGCAGCGCCTGACCCTGGGCGATCGGAATGGGCGTCTGGTTGAAGCGCACCAGCAGGGCTGCGACCCGGGCATCACCGGCGGCCTTGTCGATGGCCTCCACCACCTGCGTCAGGGCCGGGTCGGGATCACCGCCGAGGAAGGCGAGCGGGTCCTCTTCCAGCGTCTCGCGCAGCGGTCCGTCGATGTCGAGGCGCAGGACGATGCTCTCCGGCAGCGGCTCTGGCTCGAGCTGGCTGGTCAGCTGTATCGTCGCGATGGTCAGCGAGACGAGCGTGATCAGGAAAAGAAAGCCCAGACCCGCGAGCATGCGCGTCAGGAACGTGCCGATCTTCTTCCACATGGACATCCGACCTTCAGGGTAAATCGCCCCTCAATGGGGCATGACGCGCAGGCGCTGTCAAATCGGGCTTCCGCCGGCCGTGCTCAGTCGAACAGCTTGCGGCGCGGATCGGGCTGGGGGTGCTGTTCCCGCCAGCGCTTGAAGAACTGCCGAAGCTCGCCGTCGATACGCTCGGGCATCAGGACGTTCAGGGTGATCAGCTGGTCACCCGGCGGCTGGCCCTTCACCTGCAGGCCCTTGCCCTTCAGGCGCAGCGTGCGGCCCGTGGCGGTGCCGGGGGGCACGTTGACCTCTACCGCCCCGTGGATCGTGGGAACACGGATCGCCGCCCCCAGCACCGCCTCGTCGAGGGTCACCGGCACGGAAAGACGGATGTGGGGGTCCTCGCGCTGGAAATGCGGATGACGCCGGATGTGCACGGTGACCAGCGCATCGCCAGGCGGGGCCCCGCCTGGCCCGGGCTCCCCCCGGCCTTTCAGGCGCAGCGTCTGGCCGTCGCGCAGCCCGGCAGGGATCGTCAGATCGACCTGACCCAGCCCCGGCAGCTCAAGGCGTTTGGTCGTACCGGTCGCGGCCTCGATGAAATCGACGTTCAGGCGATACCGGCGGTCAGCGCCCACACCGGGGGCGGCCGAGCCCGGCTGGTCGCCGAAGAACTCGCTGAAAAGGTCCGAAAGCGGGTCCTCGCCCGGACGCGGCCTGCTGGTGCCTCGTGAGCGGAAGCCGCGCACGAACTCCTCGTCGAAGGTGGTGTGGCCGCTGGCCCCCGGGCCCTGGCCCCGCGCCCTGAACCCGCTTGCATTGCCCCAGCCACCGAAGCCGGCCCCGCCGAAACCTCCGGCCCTTTCCTGCCCGTCGGCATCGATCAGCCCGGCATCGAAGCGGCGCTTCTTGTCCGGGTCGCCCAGCAGGCCGAAGGCCGCGTTGACGGCCTTGAACCGCTTCTCGGCCTCCTCGGACCTGTTCAGGTCGGGATGATACTGCTTGGCAAGCTTCCGGTAGGCCGCCTTGATGGCGGCATCATCGGCGCTGCGATCGACGCCCAGGACGCGGTAAGGGTCTTCGGCCATGCGGCTCTTTCGCAAAAAGGGGCAGCGTCGGCGCGGGGGTGGCTCCCGATCAGCCGCCAGCCTCGGTGCTGTCGGGATCAAGCAGCCGATGCAGATGAACGATGAAGTAGCGGGTCTGCGCCTCGTCGATGGTGCGGCGCGCCGCCGCCTGCCAGGCCTTGTGCGCCTCGGCGTAGTTGGGATAGATGCCGACGATGTCGAGCCGGTCCAGATCGCGGAAGGTCACCCCCTCCGAGCTTTCCAGCTCGCCGCCGAAAACCAGATGCAGCAATTGCCTGTCGGCCATGGCCCCGCCTTCCTCGATCCTCCGCCAGCGTCCTCCGGTCTTATCGCGCGGATATGCGCTCTGTCCAGTCGCGCCACGGCCGCACCGATGAGCGCCAGCCACCCCTGGGATGAGGAGCGCGCGGCGGCGATTGCCGGGTTGCTGGCCGCAGCGGGCTACCCCGCCGAACCCCGGCTGCTGCAGCCTTTGCCCTCCGATGCGAGCTTCCGGCGCTATTTCCGGCTCAGCCTGCCCGGCCGCCCGCCCGTCCTGCTGATGGATGCGCCGCCCGAGCGGGAGAGGGTCGGTCCGTTTGTCGCGATCGCCCGTCACCTGCGTGCGCTCGACCTTGCCGCACCTGCGATCCACGCGGTGAACGAGCCCGCCGGCCTCGTGCTTCTGCAGGATTTCGGGGACCGGACCTTCACCCGGCTGCTCGATGACGGCGCGGCGCCGCACGCCCTCTATGAAGAAGCTGTCGATCTGCTGATCCATCTGCATCGCCATGACGACGCGCTTGCGCTGGACGTGCCGGGCTATGCGACGGGACCCTTGCTGGAGGAGGTCGCCCTGCTTGCCGACTGGTATGTGCCGGATCTGACCGGGCTCCCGACAAGCGCTTCAGAGCGCGAGGCCTGGGTGCAACTCTGGCGCGAAGCCCTGGCGCCGGTTTCCGGCCCTGGCAGCGCGCTGGTGCTGCGTGATTATCATGTCGATAACCTGATGCGGGTCGACCATGGCCCCGAGCGCGGTCGGCTCGGCCTGCTCGACTTTCAGGATGCGCTGATCGGCCACCCGGCCTATGACCTCATGTCGCTGATCGAGGATGCGCGCCGCGATGTCGATCCCGCCCTCGCTTCCAGGCTGCGTGAACGCTACGCCCGGGCGATGGGCGCCGATCCCGGGTTCGAGCGCGCCTTCGATCTTCTGGCCGCCCAGCGCCACGCCAAGGTTCTGGGGATCTTCGTGCGGCTCGACCGGCGTGATGGGAAGCCGGGATATCGACGTCATCTTCCGCGCGTGCGTCGGCTGTTTGATGCCGCGCTGGACCGCGCCGGCCTTGCGGGCGTGAAGGGCTGGCTGACGCGCATGGGGGCAGGTTGAGGCCCGGCCAGCCCAAACATAACATGATATAAAATCTGACGCCCGTTGATACGGCGTTAACCTCTTTCATGCCATAAAGATTGAACGGATCAACGGACTCACACGCAACGGCTGTGGGTCCAGCGGAGAAATTCCGCACCAACAGGCAAGAGGGGTGGATCGATGGACGGTGGCATGGCGACGGGTGGAAATGTCGAGGCAGTCCTCGTGGCCGATGACAATGTCGCAGCCGGCCGTCTGATGTGCGCGATGCTGCAGAAGCTCGGCTGCCGCGCCGACCACGTCACCGATGGCGAAGCAGCCATCGCCGCAGTCGAATCGCGGCCCTACGCCCTGATCCTGATGGACGTGCACATGCCGCGCATGGATGGCATCGAGGCCACCCAGCGCATTCGCGAGCTGCCCGGCCCCGCCGGCACGGTGCCGGTGATCGCCCTTACCGCCGACGGGATGGATCTGAACCGCCAGATCTGCGAGGCGGCCGGCATGACCGACTTTCTGGAGAAGCCGATTTCGGCCGAGCGGATCGGCGCCTGCCTCGCCCGCTGGTTGCAGGTCGCCGCCTGAGTGGGGCCCCTCCCGCCACGGCCTTCCCGACAGCACCTCGCCATGAACCGGTATGACCGGCAAAGGCATGACCGGCAAAGGCATGACCGGCACCGGCCTGCGGCGCCGTGCTGATCCGCACGACCATATCTTGAGTTCCGGCGCGGCCGGGATTACCCAAGGAGGCATGCATCCAAAACGGCCTGCCGGCCGTCCGCCCGCCCCCCTTTTTCGAGGTAATCCGATGGCCCTTATCGCCTCCCGTCTCGATCGTATCAAGCCGTCACCCACGATGGCCGTCACCCAGCGCGCTGCCGAGATGCGCGCCGAGGGACGCAAGGTGATTGGCCTCGGTGCCGGTGAGCCCGATTTCGATACGCCCGACTGGGTGAAGCAGGCCGCCTTCGAGGCCATGCAGCGTGGCGAGACGAAATACACCGCTGTCGACGGCTCGCCCGCGATGAAGCAGGCGGTCATCGCCAAGTTCGAGCGCGAGAACGGGCTGAGCTACACCCCCGGCGAGGTGAGCGTGGCCAATGGCGGCAAGCAGATCCTCTACAACGCCCTGATGGCGAGCCTGAACGAGGGCGATGAGGTCATCATACCGGCCCCTTACTGGGTCAGCTACCCCGACATGGTGCTGCTGGCCGAGGGCGTGCCGGTGATCGTACCGACGCGCACCTCTGACGGCTATCGCCTGACCCCGGAGGCGCTCGCCCGGGCCGTCACGCCGAAGACCAAATGGCTCATCCTGAACAGCCCCGGCAACCCGACCGGGGCCGGCTATGATGCCGCCGCCCTCGAGGCGCTGGCCGAGGTGCTGCGCCGGCACGATCATGTGCACATCATGACCGACGACATCTATGAGCATCTGGTCTATGGCGATTTCCGCTTC
>CAZPBH010000102.1:0-224 GCA_964584645.1 uncultured Rhodospirillales bacterium
CTCCGGCGTCGTCATCAGCAGGTGCGGCGGCTGCTCCTTCTGGCGCTTCCGCCGCGCCGGCGGGGTATCGCCGGTCCGGGTCTCCGCGGTGATGGGCAGGCGCATCTCGGAGAGCGGGACCTCCAGATTGCGCCGGATGTCGACACTGAGCGCCTTGAGCGGGGAGATGTAGAGGGTGTGCAGCCCGGGCCGCGGGCGTTGGGCGAGGTCGGCCAGCGTCGGCA
>CAZPBH010000102.1:234-1683 GCA_964584645.1 uncultured Rhodospirillales bacterium
ACCCCGCCAGCGTCTTGCCCCCGCCGGTGGGCGCGATCAGCAGGGCGGAGCGTCCGGCGGCTGCAGCCTCCACCATCGCCAGCTGATGGGCATGGGGCTGCCAGCCTCGGCTGGCGAACCAGAGCTGGATGCTGTCGGGGAGGGCCGGTTCCATCCATTCCAAGATGACGCGCGCGCTTGCGTTTTCGATCCGCTGGGTTAGGCTGAACGCATTGGGGTTTTCGGGGTGGGTGATTTCCGGTGCGCGATTTCGATACGTCCGAAGGCCGGCCGATCGGTCTGATCTTCGCCATGCGCGAGGAATTCGAGGATCTGCGTCAGGCCGCCGAGGCCGAGCTGGGTCAGGATATTGCCGCCGATGCGACCGGGTTCACACGGTTCGTGCTCTCGGGCACGCCGGTGATCGCCACCGAATGCGGGATCGGCAAGGTCAATGCGGCGATGGCCGCAACCCGGCTGATCGAGGGCCATGGCTGCCGGGCGATCCTGTTCATCGGGGTAGCCGGTGGCCTCAACCCGTCGCTGGCGGTTGGGGATGTCGTCATCGCCGATCGCCTGATCCAGCATGATTATGGCGCCATGATCGAGAAGCGGCTGAAGGTCTATCGGCCCGGGCGCCCGCCGCTTCCCGGGCAGGAGGGCGATCCGGCCTTTCATGTGCGCCGCCCGCTGATCGAGGCGGTGCTGGCGGCGCTGAAGGGCTTCCTGCCGCCCACGGCGGAGGTGTTCGACCGCCAGCCTGAAATCCGGCTCGGTGCCATCCTCTCCGGCGATTATTTCCTCCAGTGCAGCGAAACGCGCGACCGTCTGTGCCTCGAACACACGGCACTCGCGGTCGAGATGGAGGGTGCTGCGGTCGCCCAGGTGGCCGAGCGGCTTGGGGCGGACCTGCTTGTCATCCGGGCGATCAGCGATCTGGCCGGCGAGGATAGCGGGCTCGACTTTCCCGTCTTCCTGAGCGCCGCCGCGGCCGTCACCACCTCGATAGCCCTCAGGCTTCTGCCGGTCTTGCGCGATGTTGCCCTTGAGCGGGAGCCGGCGGCATGAGTGCGAGACCTCCCGTCACCCGGCCCGTGATCGCAGCTGGCCTCGCCCTGGTGCTTGCCGGGCCGGCCTTCGCGGCCACCGATCCGGCCTGGCAGGCAGCCCTCGATGCCCGATACCTGGAAGGCCTGCGCGCCTATGAACAGGGTGCCTACAGCCAGGCCATCGTGATCTGGAACGAGCTCAGCGTGCGCCGCCATCCCAGTGCCGCGATGGCGCTCGGCATGATGTACGAGACGGGAACGGGGGTGGAGGCCTCCTCGGGCTCCGCGCTCGACTGGTACAACGCCGCCGAACTCTACGGCCATCCGCAGGCGAGCAACGCCATCAACCGTCTGCTGACCGGGACCTCGGTCGCCACCCAGCTGACCGCCGGCGAAGTCGAGATGGCCCGATCGGGCCGCC
>CAZPBH010000102.1:1693-7467 GCA_964584645.1 uncultured Rhodospirillales bacterium
ACGACGCTGCGGATGCCCCCATGCAGGGGCGCGCCGTGCCGCGGCGCTTTGCCGACCCCGATCTCGACGATCAGGTGCGCGCCCGCATCGGCTATGACCGCGCCGAGCCTTATCGGCAGCCATCCGCGCCGGTCAACGCGGTCTCGATCCCGCGCGCCTCCAACGCCTATCGCAGCGAGGTCGAGCGCGAAGTGACCGATCTGCAGCCCGTGCGCCCGGTCCGGCCCGAGCGCCGGCTCGATCCCGCAGGAGCCGAGCCCCAGCTTGCCGAGATGCCGCCCGGGCCGCGCGCGACCGCCCGGCCCTACGCGACATTGGCGGCCTCGATCCTCGTGCAGGATGATCTGGAAACCACCGATACGGGTGGCGCCAGTGCCGAGCTTCAGACCACCCCCGGCTATGGGGGATCGGTGGCCGGTGGCCTCGACCTCGGGCCGGTGCGTGCGGAGGCCGAGCTGGCCTACGGCAATCTGAACTATGAGCGCCTGCGCGTCGGCACGACGAGTGCGGATCAGGGCGGCGCGGTGGAATATGTCTCCGGCATGCTGAACCTGTTCACCGATCTGGAGATCGACGAGCGGTTCAATGCCCATGCCGGTGTCGGGATCGGCATGATCAACCTGAACCCGCAGCTTGCGGTGGCGGGTGTGCCGGCGTTCAATCTGGGCCCTGCCACCGACCTGCAGTTGATGGGAGAGCTGGGCCTCGGCTGGCGGCTGGGCGAGAACCTCATCGTCGGGCCGGCCTGGCGCTATCGCTGGATCGCCATCGACTATCCCGGGATCGAGAATTGGGGCGGGCATGATTTCCGCCTCGCGGCTCGCTGGATGCCTAAGGGCGAAGAGACGCCCAGGCTGGGGGCCCCGGCCGGGCGCAATCTCTATGTCAGCCTGCGCGGCGGGCTGGCCGAGCTTACCAATTATCGGCTGAACCGGATCGCCGGCGAGGAGCGGGTCGAGGTCGAGAACGATGTCGGCCTGCTCGGCGGGCTGGCGGTCGGTTATCGCGCCGGGCCATGGCGGTTCGAGGTCGAGGGCGAATATCTGCGCGCAGCCCAGGACAGCGTCTTCTTCAGCCCCGATCAGAGCGGTCTGGCCGACGGCGCCTTGCGTTTCGCTTCGGGCGGGTTGAACCTGAACCGCGAGATCGCCCAGTTGATGGGCATCGAGACCTATCTCGGGCTCGGATTCGGGCTCGCGGCCGTGAGTGTCGGGGAGTTCAGCTTCGGCGACGCGGCCACAGAGGTGAACCCGTCCGATTCGGTCGATCCCTACATCCATGGCGAGGTGGGTGCGCGCATCAGGGTCGTGGACAGCATCGATATCGGGCCGTCGATCCGGTACACTTGGACCGATCTTGACGACCCGCAGGCCGAGAACCTGCGCGCCATCAGCTACCGGCTGAACACCAACTTCTACTTCTGAGGGCCGCTCTCAGGCACCCATCAGGGTCGCGATGCTGTCGAATTTCCGTGCCATCTCCAGATCGAGCGCGGACAGCCCGCCCACATCATGGGTCGAGAGAGTCACGCTGACGGTGCTGTAGACATTGAACCATTCGGGATGATGGTTCATCTGTTCGGCGATCAGGGCGCCCCGGCTCATGAAACCCCAGGCGGTGCTGAAATCCGCGAACTTGTAGGTGCGGGTGATGGCGTCACGCCCCTCGACCTCGCTCCACCCGTTCAGCTCGGCTCTCATGACACTGCGTTCGGCTTCACTCAGTTTCTCGGCCATGGATGGCCTCCTTTCGGCTCGCGGTTCCCAGCCCCGTCAGGTTGGGCAGAGGATGGGCGGGTCAAGCCGATGACGCGCCCGATCCAGCCGCCCTCGGCCCCGGCGATCATCGAGATCGCCGAGGCCGCGCTGGCCGAGATGCCGGGCCCGTTCCGCGCGCATCTGCAGGGCCTTGCCGTGCTGGTCGAGGAATTTCCCGACGATGAGACCTGTACGGAGATGGAGCTGGAGAGCCCTTTTGACCTGCTCGGTCTCTATTCCGGGGTCGCGATGAGCGAGGGCGAGGCGGCGCCGGGCGAGATCAACCGGATCTTCCTCTATCGCCGCCCGATCCTCGACTATTGGTGCGAGACGGGCGAGGACCTCGCCCATGTCGTCCGGCATGTGCTGATCCATGAGATCGGCCATCATTTCGGCCTGTCGGACGAGGATATGGACCGGATCGAGCAGGCCGCGGATCAGGCGCAGGAATAGAGGGCCTCGGCCACCCGCGCGCGCAGTCTCGGCACGATCGTCGCTTCGAACCAGAGGTTCTTCTTCAGCCAGCCCGTGTTGCGCCAGCTTGGATGCGGCAGGGGCAGGCAGGGACCCTCGGGATCGGCTGTCCGGACCCGCTCAGTCAGGCTCAGGCCCCTGGTCTCGGGCATGTAGCGGTGCTGGGCGTACTGGCCGATCAGCAATGTCAGGCGTATCCCGGGCATCACTGCCTGCAGCTTCGGATGCCATGTCGGCGCGCAGCGGGGCAGGGGCGGCAGGTCGGCTCCGCGAGCGTCCTGGCCCGGAAAGCAGAAGCCCATTGGCATCAGCGCGACCCGCCCCTCATCATAGAAGTCCTCGCGCTCCAGCTGCAGCCAGCTGCGCAGCCGGTCGCCGGAGCGGTCATCCCAGGGCACGCCGCTGGCATGAACCTTCGTGCCCGGCGCCTGACCGATGATCAGCAGCCGCGCGGTGGGGCTGGCCCGCAGCACCGGGCGTGGCTCATGCGGCAATTCATGGGCGCAGAGCCGGCAGGCGCGTATCTCCTTCAGCAGCTCCGCGACAGCCGTCAATCGGCCCTCGCACGGCTCAGCAGCGCCTCGACATAGCCCGGCACGATGATGGTCGCCGGCCCATGATGCGCCTCGTCGAACTGGCCGGTGCCGCCGGTTGGCTCGAGGTTCAGCTCCACGCACCAGGCGCCGAGCTGGCTGGCCATCGCCACGAATCCGGCCGCCGGATAGACATTCCCCGACGTGCCGATGGAAAGGAACAGCCCGCAGCCCTCAAGGGCCCGCTCGATGGTGTCGAGCCCATGCGGCATCTCCCCGAACCAGACGACATCGGGGCGCAGGGTCCCGGTCTCCCCGCAGGCCGGGCACGGAACGCTGACATCCAGATCATCGGCCCAGTCCATCCGGTGGCCGCAGGCATTGCACAGCAGGCGCGCCAGCTCGCCATGCATGTGGAGGAGCCGGTCACTGCCGGCGCGGTCATGCAGGTTATCGACATTCTGGGTCACCAGCAGGAACGGCCCGGCCCATTCCCGCTCGAGCCGCACCAGCGCCTGATGGGCGGCGTTGGGCTGGATCGTCGGTTCATGCAGCATGCGCCGGCGCGCGTTGTAGAAGCGATGCACGAGCGCCGGATCGCGGGCGAAGGCCTGCGGGGTCGCGACCTCCTCGATGCTGTGCTTCGCCCAGATGCCGTCGGGATCGCGAAAGGTGTCGAGGCCGGATTCCTTCGAAATGCCAGCCCCGGTCAGGATCACGATCCCGGCATCGGGCACGATCTGCGTTGCGATATCGAGCGCCCGCACGGCGCTTGCGAGGCTGTCGGTCACGGCCCCATCTCCCCTTTTGCCGATCCGCTCCGATGAGCGGACTGTCCCGAGATTGGGGCCTTCTTGCCGCCCCGTGAACCCGAAGGAGCCACCGCCCCGCCATGGATGATCTGCCGCCGCTGCGTGCTTCCGTGCTGTTCGTGTGCACCGGGAACATTTGTCGCTCGCCAACGGCGGAGGGCATGTTCCGCAAGAAGCTGGCCGAGGCCGGGCTGGCGCAATCGGTCGAGGTCGATAGCTGCGGGATCGCGGGATATCATGTCGGCGAGCCGCCCGATGCCCGTGCGCAACAGGCTGCCCTGCGCCGCGGGATCGACCTTTCGGACCTGCGCGCCCGCAAGCTGCGCACCCGTGACTTCTCGGATTTCTCCCACCTGCTGGCCATGGATACGAGCCATCTGATGGCGCTGCAACGCGCTGCCCCCGATAGTGCTGCCACCAACGGAAGTGGCCCCACCATCGCCCTGTTGAGCGATTTCGCGCCCGGGCTCAAGGGCCGCGAGGTGCCCGACCCGTATTATGGCGATGCCGACGGGTTCGAACATGTGCTCGACCTGCTGGAGTCGATGCTCGACGGTCTGATCGAGACGATCCGGTCCCGATCTTGAGCGACAGGGAGCGCCTGAGCGCTGCACTGGCGCAGGAGGTAGGTGATTTCGGGCCGCTCGGCCACGGCCATCATGCAAGGCTCATCCGGTTTCGCTGTGGCGGCGAGAACCTCGTGGCCAAGATCGCAGACGGGCCAGCGAAGCTCGATCTTGAGGGATGGATGCTGGCCGAGCTTGGACGGCTGAGTGCGCTGCCCGTCCCTTCGGTGCATCACGCCGCCCCTGACCTCCTGATCATGGACTATGTGCCGGGCGGGGGGGCATCTCGACACCTCGGCGCAAGAGCATCTGGCCGATCTGGTGGCCGGCCTGCACAGCGTCACCGCTCCTGCTTACGGCCTCGACCGCCCGACCCTGATCGGCCCGCTCGACCAGCCGAACACGCCCGGCGATGACTGGCCGAGCTTCTTTCGCGATCAGCGCCTTCTGGCCATGGCGCGGGCAGCGTTCGATGAGGGCGCGCTGGACACATCACTTCTGAACCGGATCGAGGCGCTGGCCGGGCGCCTTGAAGCGTATATCGATGACCCGGCCCCGCCGAGCCTGCTGCATGGCGATCTCTGGGATGGCAATATCCTGTGTGTCGGCGGGCGAGTGACGGGGCTGATTGATCCGGCAATCTCTTACGGTGACCCGGAGATCGAGCTGGCCTTCATGACGCTCTTTGGCACCGTCTCCGACCGCTTTTTCGACCGTTATGGCGAGCATCACCCGATGCGCCCCGGCTTTTTCGAGCGGCGCCGCGACCTCTACAACCTCTACCCGCTGCTGGTGCATGTCCGCCTGTTCGGCGGCAGCTATGTCGGTCAGGTGCGGGCCATCGTGGAGCGCATCAGCTAGAGCAAGTTCCGATCAGATGGGATCATATGGTCGGGTAATTTGTCTGGAATAACAATTAGATAGAGCGGATTCACGCATTCAATCTGAACAGGGTCCGCCCTAGCCCCCGAACAGCCGCCGCAGCACGCCGCCGAGACCGCCTGAGCCGGCCTCATCCTGGGGTTCGGCTGCGGGCAGGGTGGGGCCCCGTCCTTCGGCGATCTCGAACACGCCGGGCAGGGGCCGAACCGGCAGCCCTTCATGGGCGGGGGCCATGACATCCTGCCAGAGCCGGGCGGCGGCCCCGCCCCCTGTGACCCGCCGCATGGGGGCGTTGTCGTCATTGCCGAGCCAGACCCCGGCTACGTGATGGGCGGTAAAGCCCAGAAACCAGGCATCGCGATAGTCCTGCGTCGTGCCGGTCTTGCCGGCTGCCGGATGGGGGTCCAGGGCTGCGGCCCGGCCGGTCCCGCTGGTGACGACCCCGCGGAGCATGGCGTTCACCTGCGCAACCGCGCCCGGATCGGCGGCAAGGGCCTTGCCCCCGCTCATGCGCCGGTGGAGCACGCGGCCTTCGCGATCCCGGATTTCCTCGACCAGATGCGGGTGAATGACCTCGCCCCCGGCGGCGAGGCTCGCATAGGCGCCGGTCAGCTCCCACAGGCTGGTCTCGACGATGCCAAGCGCGACACCCAGCTCCCGCCGCATGGTTCCGGTCAGGCCAAGGCGCCGGGCCTGCGTCACGATGGGCTCGATACCGACCTCGCGGGCAAGCCGCACGCTGGCGGTGTT
>CAZPBH010000103.1:0-394 GCA_964584645.1 uncultured Rhodospirillales bacterium
CGGGCGATTTCTTCGGTCTCGCGCAGGGCTTCGGCTATGCCGGGCTGGAGGACATGAATGCCGGGCTGGCCCCCGGCGTGGCGTGGAACCAGTTCGCGATCCAGGACGGGACGCGCGACCATGCGGGCCGCGCCTATCTGGACGATCTTGAGGTCGCCACCCGCCCCGAGGTGCTGAGCGATGCCCGGGTGCTGGGCCTTGATTTCGAGGGCCCGCGCTGTGTCGGGCTGCGCTATGACCATGCGGGCGAGGTGGTGAGCCTGCGCGCCGAGCTGGAGGTGATCCTGTGCGCCGGCGCCATCGACAGCGCGAAACTGCTGCTGCTGAGCGGTGTGGGACCGGCAGAGGCGGCGCGCCGGCTAGGGGTCTCCTACGCGACGGTGAAGAACAAGGT
>CAZPBH010000103.1:404-5709 GCA_964584645.1 uncultured Rhodospirillales bacterium
GCTGGGCATCCCCGTGACCCTCGATCTGCCCGGTGTTGGCCGCAACCTGCACGATCATGTGCTGGTGCCGGGGATCGTCTTTCCGGTGCGGGAGGCGACCAACATGCCGATCTCCGCCTTCAACCATGGCGAGGGCATGCTGTTCCACCGCGAAACGCCGGGGGCGGGCGCGCCCGATACCCTGATCATGTGCCTGACGGTGCCGTTTCCGGCCGACGGGCAGACCGGCATCCCCGATGAGGCCTTCACCCTCGTTCCCTGCCTGATGGCCCCGGCAAGCCGTGGCGAAATCAAACTGAACGCAGCCGATCCGGCGGCACCGCCCGCGATCAATCCGAACTATCTGGCGGACCCCCGGGACGTCGCGACCCTGTCGGCCGGGATCGAGCTGGCGCGAGAACTCGGCCGCTCGATCGGGCTGTCCTACTGGCGCGCGACGGACCGGGAAATCGCCGGTGCCGATCTGGCGGCCGCTGACCTCGCGCGGCGCAACGCGTCGAGCTTCTAACACCCCGCCGGCACGACCCGGATCGGGCGCGCCAATGACGCCGAAGCGGTGGTGACGCCGGATCTGCGGGTGCGCGGGCTTGCGGGCCTGCGCATCGCCGATGCGGGCGTCATGCCGACCCTGCCCTCGGCGATGCCGAACGCCGCCGTCTATGCGATCGCCGAAAAGGCGGCGGCGATGATCCTCGCGGAAGGCTGAGGCCGCGGCCCGGCCCCTCGCCGTTCAGCCCCTCCCAGCTCAGCCCCGGTCGGAGCCGGTCTCGGCTTCCAGCGCGGCCTCTTCCTTGCCGAGGAAAGGCTCGATCACCTCGATATAGGCCTCCGGTGCGGGCGCCTCGCCGGGCTCCGCCCCCAGCGCCATGCCCCAGAGCGCACCGCGCAGCGGGTCCTCATTGGCCCGCAGATCGATCACGACCTCGCCCTTCTCGGCAAAGATCCGGTCCCAGGCATCGGCGAGGCTGACCCAGGCTTCCTCGGTCCGGGCCCAGAACGCCTCGGCGACGTCCCAGTCGAAGGCATCGTCGCGGATGTAATTGTTGACGCCGAACTCACGCACCAGCGGCTTCACCCCTTCGTTGGTGAGCTGCAGCTTCTCGCTGTCCTGTTCGTGGCTCCAGCCCCAGGGGGTGATGGTGTGACGGTTGATGCTGGCCAGCACCTCATAGTCGTCGCGCTTGGTGTGCTCGCGCCGCGGCAGGGGGCGCCAGGTCACCGGCGATTCCCATTCGGAGATGCCGCGCTCATGCGTCCAGGAGGCGACCGCCGCATAGCGCGGGCTGTCATCCACCTGCCAGACCTCCTGGCTCCACGCCCCGGCGGCTTCCTCGGCCGCGACCTCGCGGACTTCCCACACGCCCTCGGCGGTATATTCCCAGATCTCGGCCGGCTCATAGGTCCAGTCCTGGCGCCAGTGCTTGAGCGGCTGCGGTGTGCCGTCGTCATAGACGACGAGGATATGCTGCAGGCTGATGAAGTCGCCCCGATCCTCGATCACCCGCACGATCTCGCTGGCTTCGGGCGTGTAGGGCTCGGTCACCTCATAGCCGGCCTGAAGGGGGACCGTCTCGCGGAAGTCGAAGGTGACGATGTAATTGCCGGCCATCGCCAGAATCGCTTCGCGGTCCTGCTCGAACTTCGCGCCGCTGGCATCCCTGGCGGAATCGTCGGCGGCGACAGCAGGGGCCGCGAACAGAAAGGCGGCCGCGCATGCCAGTCGCGCAAAATTCGTATTGCAATTCATTCTCATTCTCCCTAGTTTCTCGGTCGCCCGCCGGCTTTCCCGGAAATGACCATCAAGCCCGCGCGCGTCACCCAACGCGCTCCCACGCGCTTATAGACAGGATGAACATGACTCGCAATTGCATTCTTTCCGGCACCGCCCTGCTCACCCTGATGCTGGCAACACCGGTCCTGGCTCAGACGACGGGAGGCGACGTAGCCCAGGATGCCGGGCAGGATGCCGGATCGCCTGCGGGTCAGGATGTCGCCGCTGCCCTCGATATCGGGCCGGAGCTGATCACCGTCACCGCGACCCGGCGCGCGCGGCCGCTGTTCGAGACGCCGAGCGCGGTTTCGGTTCTCGACCGCGAGGCCATCGGCCAGTTCGATGCGGTCGCCTATTCCGACGTGCTGGAAGGGGTGCCCGGGACGGCCCTGATCGGCGGCCCGCGCCGGATCGCCGAGGAACCCAATCTGCGGGGCTTTCAGGATACCCAGGTGGTGCTGCGTATCGACGGGGCGCGCCTCCCCTTCGATGCCGCCCATCGCGGCCGGATCTTCGTCGATCCCGACCTGCTGCAGCGGATCGAGGTGGTGCGGGGCTCGGCCTCGGCCCTGTATGGCTCGGGCGCCATCGGCGGGGTGCTGGCGCTGGAAACGGCCGATGCCGGCACCTTCCTGCGTGAGGGCGAAAGCTACGGCGCCCGGGTGCGGCTCGGCTATCAGAGCAATGGCGAGGAGCCGCTCCTCAGCGGGCAGGTCTTCGGCCGCACGGGCAGCTTCGATGCGCTGGTCGGCGGGTTGTGGCGCGATACCACCGACGATCTGGAGGACGGCGCCGGCCAGACCATCCTCGACAGCCGCGAGACGGTGACCAGCGGGGTCATCAATCTGGGCTGGCAGCCGGCGCCCGCCCATGAGTTCCGGATCATCGCCGACACCTACGACAATGAAGGGCCTTCGCCGACCAACGCGACGGCGGAATCGACGCCCTCCACCGTCACCGAACGCGATACCGCTCAGTACAATGTGCGGACGCGCTATCGCTATGGCGGCGAGATGTGGACCGCCGAGGCGACCGGCTACTGGAGCCAGGTCGATCTGAGCGAGGACCGGATCAGCGACGGTCGGGTCGACGAGACGGAGGTGGAAACCCTGGGTGTGGATGCGTTCGCCGGCTATGGGCCATGGCGGGCGGGCGCGGCGCGGGTCGACCTGATCGGCGGTATCGAAGCCTATCGGGTCAGTCAGGAAGGCCGACGTGATGGCGGCCCGCGCCCCCAGTTTCCCGATGCGGAAATCGACTTCACGGCCGTCTATGCCCAGGCCGAGATCACCCTGTTCGACACCATCGACATCATCCCGGGCCTGCGCTGGGACCGCTATGAGCAGTCGCCGGAGGGCAACCTGCCCTCGCGCGAGGAAGACCAGATCACCCCGAGGCTGGCGCTGGGCTGGGCGCCGGCCGAGCCGGTCTACCTGTTCGCCAGCTATGCCCGCGCCTTCCGCGCGCCGAGCCTGACCGAGCTCTACGCCGATGGCGTGCACTTCACCGTGCCGCTGGCGCCGGGGCAGGTCGTCATCAACGAGTTCGTACCCAACCCCGACCTCGAGCCCGAAGTGGCCGACACCTTCGAGATCGGCGCCCGCCTGCGCGGCAGCGATCTGCTGACCGGCGGCGATTATGCCGAGATCAGCCTCACCGCCTTCCATAGCGAGGTGGAGGATTTCATCGACCAGCGGGTGATCTTCATCTCCGGCCCGCCGGTCTTCACGCCTCCCTTCGGCCCGCTGACCTTTCCCGGCCAGACCATCAACCTCAACATCGATGAGGCGACCCTGCAGGGCCTCGAGCTCACGCTGGCCTACGAGACCCCGCGCCTGTCGGCCTCGCTGACCGGGACGCTGACCGAGGGCGAGGGCGAGGACGACCAGCCGCTTGGCACCGTGCCCCAGGACCGGCTGACGCTCGATGTCAGCGGGCTGATCTTCGAGGATGATCGTTTCGGGGCCGTGCGCGCGGGCGGGCGCTGGACCGTCACCGCGACCCGGGACGATGTGCCGGAAGGCGGGATCGAGGGCGAGGCCTATGGCGTCGTCGATGCCTTCCTCAGCTGGGCGCCGCGCGAGGATATCAGCCTGCGCCTTGTCGGCGACAACATCCTTGATCGCGACTACCGCATCTATCCCAACGGGCTGCCGCAGCCGGGCCGGAGCTTCCGGTTCAGCGCCGCCTGGCGGTTCGGGGCCTGACAGGTGCCCCCCTTCACGTCCTGATCGGGCGATTGCCGATGCCGCCCATGCCCCTACCTCATGGGAAACGCACTGGGAGGCATCGGGTCCAACATGAATTTCGCCTTTTCGGAGGATCAGGAAATGCTGCGCGAGACCGCGCGGCGTTTCCTGGCCGAGCACTGCACCTCGGCCACGGTTCGCTCAATTCTGGAAGGTCCGGCGCCGCATGATGCCGCCCTGTGGCGGCAGATCACGGAAATGGGCTGGGCCGGTGCTGCCATTGCGGAGGAGTTCGGCGGGCTGGGGCTCGGCTATCTCGAGCTCTGCGTGATCGCCGAAGAGCTGGGCCGCGTGCTGGCGCCGGTGCCATTTTCCAGCTCCATCTATCTGGCGGCCGAAGCGCTGTCCGTGGCCGGGACGACGGCCCAGAAACAGGCCTGGCTGCCGAAGCTCGCCAGCGGCGAGGCCATCGGCACGCTTGCCTTTGCCGAGGGACAGGGCGCGCTGGCCCAGACCGGGTTCCGGGCGGAAGTGCTGGATGGCCGGCTCAGCGGCACCAAGACCCCGGTCGCCGATGGCGCGATCGCCGATGTGCTGATCGTCGCCGCCCAGGAAGGGGGCACGGTGGGCCTCTATCTGGTCGATGCGCAAGCGCCGGGTCTCAACCGGCGGGAGCTGGCGCTCGTCGATCCCAGCCGGGCGGCGGCCGAGATCACCTTCGATGCGGTGCCGGCGGAGAAGCTCGCCGGCGGCTCGGGCGATGGCTGGGCCGATCTGCGCCGGGTTCTGGATGCGGCCGCCATCCTCACCGCCTTCGAGCAGGTGGGCGGGGCCGATCGCTGCCTGATGATGGCGCGTGATTACAGCCTTGAGCGGCACGCCTTCGGCCGGCCGATCGGCAGCTTTCAGGCGCTCAAGCACCGGATGGCCGACATGTACGTCAAGAACGAGATCGCCCGCGGCCACGCCTATTACGGCGCTTGGGCGCTGTCGACACAGGCCGGCGAATTGCCGCTTGCCGCCGCGGCTGCGCGGGCCAGCGCGTGCGATGCCTGGCGTTTCGCTGCGGAGGAGAACCTGCAGATCCACGGCGGCATGGGCGCGACCTGGGAATATGACTGCCATCTGTATCTGCGCCGCGAGAAGCTGCTGGCGGTCCAGCTCGGCAGCGCGCGCAGCTGGAAGGACCGGCTGATCGGCCAGATCGAACGGCGCAACGCCGCCTGAGGGAGGAGACATCATGGATTTTCAGGACACCGCCGAAGAGGCCGCCTTCCGCAAGCAGGCCCGCGCCTGGCTGGAGGCCAATGCCGAGCGCAAGAGCGAGGATCATGTCGGCTGGCGC
>CAZPBH010000103.1:5719-6786 GCA_964584645.1 uncultured Rhodospirillales bacterium
GGATTTCCAGCGCCGCAAGGCCGAGGGCGGGTTCGCCGCGATGACCTGGCCGGCCGAATGGGGCGGGCGCGGCGGCACGCCGATCGAGCAGGTGATCTTCACCCAGGAAGAGGACGATTTCATCGTCCCGCGCGGCTATTTCGACATCGGGCTCGGCATGTGTCTGCCGACCGTCATCGCCTATGCGCAGGACGAGTTGAAGAGGCGCTATGTGCCGAAAGCCCTGACGGGCGAGGAGATCTGGAGCCAGCTGTTCAGCGAGCCCTCGGCCGGCTCCGATGTCGCGGGCCTGCGTACGAAGGCGGTGAAGGACGGCGATGCATGGATCGTCAACGGCCAGAAGATCTGGACCTCGGGCGCCCATTTCTCCGATTACGGGATCGTGCTGACCCGCACCGATGCGAATGTGCCCAAGCACAAGGGCCTGACGATGTTCATCGTCGACCTGAAGGCGCCGGGTGTCACCATCCGGCCGATCCGGCAGCTCGATGGCGGCTCGAACTTCAACGAGGTGTTCTTCGAGGATGTGCGCATCCCCGATGATCATCGCCTCGGCGAACCGGGGCAGGGCTGGCGCGTCGCCTTGACGACGCTGATGAACGAACGGCTCGCGGTCGGCGAGAGCCCGGCGCCGGATTTCTGGGAACTCTACGAGCTGTGCCGCCGCACGGTGCTGGAAAACGGCCCGGCCATCGAGGACGCCCATGTGCGCCAGAAGCTGGCCGACTGGTATATCGACTATCAGGGCGGGCGGCTCACCCGGTTCCGGGCGATCACGGCGCTGAGCCAGGGCGGCGAGCCGGGACCGGAGGCCAGCGTCATCAAGATCGTCAGCGCCAAGAAGATGCAGGACATCGCCGGCTTCGGGCTGGAACTGCAGGAGCTGGGCGGGGCCATCGACGACAAGGCCGCCCAGCCGATGAACGGGCTCTACCAGACCGGCATCTATGAGGGTGCGTGGCGGCGCATCGCCGGCGGCACGGACGAGATCCTGCGCAACATCATCGCCGAGCGGGTGCTGGGCCTGCCCGGCGATATCCGCGTCGACCAGGACGTGGCGTTCAAGG
>CAZPBH010000103.1:6796-7442 GCA_964584645.1 uncultured Rhodospirillales bacterium
TCTGCCGAGCGGCGCGAAGTAACTCAGCCCGAATTGTGCAGGCGGATCGGGGTGCCGGAGAAGGCTTCCCCGGTCGCCAGCTTGGCCTTCAGCGCCGTCAGCACACGCGGGCTGACAAAGCCGGTCACATCGCCGTCGAGCTTGGCGATCTCCTTGACGAAGCGCGAGGAGATGAACTGGTTGCGATCGCTGGCCATCAGAAAGACGGTCTCGATCTCCGCGTCCAGCCGGGCGTTCATGCCGGCCATCTGGAATTCATATTCGAAATCGCTGACCGCGCGCAGCCCGCGGATGATGATGCGGGCCTCCATCTGCTCGACAAAGCGGATCAGCAGATTGTCGAAGGGGCGGACCTCGACCTGCGCGCCGCGTGCGCGCAGCTGTTCCAGCTCGCCCTCCACCATCGCGACCCGTTCCTCGCTGGTGAACATCGGGCCCTTCGCGCGATTGCCGGCAACGGCCACGACCAGCCGGTCCACCAGCTTCAGCCCGCGCTGAATGATGTCCATATGCCCGTTGGTGACGGGGTCGAAGGTGCCGGGATAGACGCCGATCCTCTCGCTCATGGGCGTGAAGCTCTACCTTGCGATCCCGCCCGAGACAAGGGGCTCAGCCTTCCGGGGTGCCGTCGCCGGCGGCCTCGGGC
>CAZPBH010000104.1:0-7415 GCA_964584645.1 uncultured Rhodospirillales bacterium
GCCTGCTGGCGGTGATGCTGTTCGCGGCCGTCATCACCAGTGCCTATGGCTGGACGGTGGAGAAGCTGGCCTATCGCCCGCTTCGCGGATCGTTCCGACTGGCGCCGCTGATCAGCGCCATCGGCATGTCGATCTTCCTGCAGAACTATGTCCAGCTGACCCAGGGGGCTCGGGTAAAGCCCGTGCCGCCGCTGCTCGATGGCGAGTTCACCTTTCTCGCCGATGGCGGCTTTCCGGTCCAGGTGACCTATCTGCAGGTGCTGATCATGGTCGTGACCGTCGCCGTGATGGGCCTGTTTGCCCTGATCATCGCCCGCACCGATCTGGGACGCATGCAGCGGGCCTGTGAGCAGGACAAGCAGATGGCCGCCCTGCTCGGCATCGATGTGGACCGGACGATCTCCATCACCTTCATCATGGGCGCCACGCTGGCCGCGGTCGCCGGCGTGTTCGTGACCCTCTATTACGGTGTCGTCGATTTCTTCATCGGCTTTCTGGCCGGGATCAAGGCGTTCACCGCGGCCGTCCTCGGCGGGATCGGCTCGATCCCCGGGGCCATGCTGGGGGGGCTGCTGATCGGCCTGATCGAGGCGTTCTGGTCCGCCTATTTCTCGGTCGAGTACAAGGACGTGGCCGCCTTCTCGATCCTCGTGCTGATCCTGATCTTTCGCCCGGCCGGCCTGTTCGGACGCGCCGAGGTCGAAAAGGTATGACGGACGCCGCGCTCGCTGTTCCCGCCCTCGGCTGGCGTGCCCTCCTCATCGACGCCGCGCTGGCGGCCGGCCTTGTGGCGCTGCTGGCGCTGCCCTTCATCGGCGTGCATACGGAGATCGCGGTCGGCGGCCTTGAGGTGCTGACCCGGTGGCCGGTCTATGCGGCGACGGTGGCACTCGGCTTTCTGGGCCGGCTTGGCTGGCGTGTGAGCGAGGCGGGAGCCCCCCTGCCGGCTCTCATCCTGGGGCTGCTGATCGCGGGAGCCCCGTGGGTTGCCCCGCTGCCTGAAGGCTTCTTTGCCTTTGCCTGCCTGACGGTGGGCGCGGTGCTGGCGGTGCGGGCGGGCTATCTGCTTGCCAGCGCAAGCCGGGCCGCACCCGAATTCCGGCGTGGTGCCGCGCAGATCGCCGGCCATCTGCCCGACCGGCAGCGGACCGTCTTCTGGCTCTCGGTCATCCTGATCGTCTTCGCGGTTCTTCTGCCCTTCCTGCCTTTCGCTGATCGTCGGATCATGGACCTCGCGATCCTCGTCCTGCTTTACCTGCTGCTGGGCTGGGGGCTGAACATCGTGGTCGGTCTGGCGGGGCTGCTCGATCTGGGCTTTGTCGCGTTCTATGCGATCGGGGCTTATGCCTATGCGCTGCTCGCGCTCTATTACGATTTGTCGTTCTGGGCGGCCCTGCCGCTTGCCGGGCTGCTGGCGGCGGCGGGCGGGTTCCTGCTGGGCCTTCCGGTGCTGCGCCTGCGCGGAGATTATTTCGCCATCGTGACGCTGGGCTTTGGCGAGATCATCCGCCTGGTCCTGATCAACTGGACCGAGTTCACCCGCGGGGCGGATGGCATCCGCTCGATCCCGCGGCCGAGCTTCTTCGGGCTGGCCGAGTTCACGCGCCGACCGGAAGAGGGCGAGCGCGCCTTCCACGCCATGTTCGGGCTGGAATTCTCAACGCTCCACCGGATCGTGTTTCTGTATTATATCGTTTTGGCACTGGCACTTCTGGTCAATTTCTTCACCCTGCGTCTGAAGCAGCTGCCGATCGGCCGCGCCTGGGAAGCCCATCGCGACGACGAGATCGCGTTGCAGGCGCTCGGCGTGAACCGTGTCGCCATCAAGCTCGCCGCCTTCATGCTCTCGGCCATGTGGGGCGGGTTCGCGGGGGCGTTTTTCGCCACCCGCCAGGGCTTCATCAGCCCGGAGAGCTTCACCTTCATCGAGAGCGCCATCATCCTCGCCATCGTGGTGCTGGGCGGGATGGGAAGCCAGCTGGGGATCGTGCTGGCCGCCCTGTTGCTTGTCGGCCTGCCCGAGCTGTTCCGCGAGCTGGCCGACTACCGGATGCTGGCCTTTGGGGCCGGCATGGTCCTCATCATGATCTGGCGGCCGCGCGGTCTGCTGGCGCGCCGGGACCCGAGTGTACGTCTGGGCGCGCGGGGGCAGCAGGCATGACCTCGCCCCTGTTGCAGGTCGAACACATCACCAAGCGCTTTGGCGGGCTGACAGCCATCGAGGATGTGTCGTTCGAGGTGGCCGGGGCGTCGATCACGGCCGTCATCGGCCCCAACGGTGCCGGCAAGACGACCCTGTTCAACTGTCTGACCGGCTTCTATCGCCCCGATATCGGGCGCTTCCTGATGGAGGGGCGCCACTGGCTGGAACGCATGCCCCCGCACGCGATCTGCGCCGAGGCCGGGGTGGCGCGCACCTTTCAGAACATCCGGCTGTTTCCCCAGATGAGCGTGCTGGAGAACCTGCTGGTCGGTGCCCATCGCCGGCTGCAGGCGGCCGGGGGTGCCGGGTTCGGGGGCCTGCTCGGCCTGCCGGCCTATCGCCGTGCCGAGGAGGCGGCGATCACGATGGCGCGGCGCTGGCTTGAACGTCTCGGGCTGATCGACCGTGCCGATGAGCCCGCCGGCAGCCTGCCCTATGGCGACCAGCGGTTGCTGGAGATCGCCCGCGCGCTCTGCACCGAGCCGAAGCTCCTCTGTCTCGATGAACCGGCGGCCGGCCTGAACCCCCAGGAGAGCGAGGCGCTGGCGAGCTTCCTTGAGGAGCTGGTGGCCGATCACGGGCTCGGCGTGCTGCTGATCGAGCATGACATGAGCCTCGTGATGCGGGTCTCGGAACACATCATCGTGCTCGACCACGGCCAGAAGATCGCCGAGGGGACGCCGGAGGCGATCCGCCGGGACCCGCATGTCATCCGGGCCTATCTGGGCGAGGAAGAGGAGGACGAGCTGCCGCCCGAGATTGCCGCCGATCTTGGGCACGGCGAGGGAAGGGCGCGGCCATGAGCCTGCTCGTGCTGGAGGCCGTCTCCAACGGCTATGGTCCGGTCCGGGCTGTGCAGGAGGTGTCGCTGAGCCTCGATACCGGGCGCTGTGTCGCCGTGATCGGGGCCAATGGGGCCGGCAAGTCGACCCTGCTGAAGACGATCTGCGGCGTACCGCGGCCGCATGGGGGACGGGTGCTGTTCGACGGCATCGACATCACCGGCCTGCCGCCACACCGCATCGCCCGGCTCGGCATCGCCCACGCGCCCGAGGGCCGGCGCATCATGCCGCGCATGACCGTGACGGAAAACCTGCGCCTGGGCGCGCTGTTCGCCGATCCGGCGCATTACAGCCACGACCTCGACCATGTGCTGACCCTGTTTCCCCGGCTGGCCGAGCGACGGGATCAGCGCGGGGGTACACTCTCCGGCGGTGAGCAACAGATGCTGGCGATCGGCCGCGCCCTGATGAGCCGGCCGCGCCTGCTGTTGCTGGATGAGCCCTCGCTCGGTCTGGCCCCCCGGCTGGTCAAGCTGATCTTCGAGGCGATCCGACACATTCGGGCGGAGGCGGGAACCGCCATCCTGCTGGTGGAGCAGAATGCCTATCAGGCGCTGGCGCTGGCCGATCATGCGCTGGTGCTCGCCAACGGCCGGGTCGTCACGCAGGGGGGCGGGCGCGACCTTCTGGCTGATCCGGCCGTGCGCGCGGCCTATCTGGAAGGCGGGCAGGCCGCATGATCGCCTGGCTCGCCCTGACCGGCGTTGTGATGGGGGCGGCGGCTTTTGCGGTGGGGCGGGCGCTGGCGCTTGGCTGGCAGCCGCTCTGGCTGACGCTGCTTTATGCCGGGTTGCTGGCCTTCGCCGACCGGTTCCTGCACTTCGCCCTGTTCGAGGCCCCGCTTGCCGATCTGCCCGGCCTGGCGGGCGCGGCCCTGTATCTTGTGGTCATCGCCCTGCTGACCTTCCGCCACGTGCGCGCAAGCCTTCTGGTACGCCAATATCCCTGGCTCTACCGCAAGCGTCACTTCTTCGCGGCCGAGCCGATCCCCACATCCCCGGAAAGCCCGAATTGATGGAGAATGCCCCATGAAGCTCGCCCGTGATGCGCTCGCCCTTGTTCTTCTCGTGGCCGCCCAGGGGGCCGAGGCCCAGATCAGGGTCGCCGTGGTGGGGCCGATGACCGGCGCCTATGCGGCGTTCGGCCAGCAGATGCGGATCGGTGCCGAGCAGGCGGTGGCCGACCTCAACGCTGCCGGCGGCGTGCTGGGCGAGGAGATCGAGCTTCTTGTCGGCGATGATGCCTGCGACCCCAAGCAGGCGGTAGCCGTGGCGAACCAGATGGTCGGCGAGGGGGTGGTGCTGGTGATCGGGCATTTCTGTTCCGGCTCGTCGATCCCGGCCTCGGACGTCTATTTTGAGGAGGAGATTGTCATGATCTCCCCCGGCTCGACCAACCCGCAGCTGACCGAGGCAGGGAAATGGAACGTGTTCCGGGTCTGTGGCCGCGACGATCAGCAGGGCGAGGTGGCAGCGAAATTCCTCGCCTCCGAATTTCCCGAGGCGCGGATCGCCCTTGCCCATGACAAGCAGACCTATTCGCTGGGACTGACCGAACAGACGAAGCTGTTCCTGAACGGAGCCGGGATCGAGGAGGTGTTCTATGAGACCGTCAATCCGGGCGAGCGGGATTATTCGGCCTTCATCACGCGTCTGAAGCAGGCCGAGCCGGATATCCTCTATTATGGCGGCTATCACACCGAGGCGGGGCTGCTCGTGCGTCAGATGCGCGATCAGGGGATGGAGACGATCCTGATGTCAGGTGATGCCCTGGTCACGGACGAGTTCTGGTCGATCACCGGGGCCGCGGGTGAGGGCACGCTGATGACCTTCAGCCCCGATCCCGCACGTGACCCCGCGAATGCGGCGATCGTCGCTGCCATCGAACAGACGACCGGGCGCCGGCCGGAGGGCTACACCCTTTACAGCTATGGCGCGGTGCAGGCCTGGGCGCAGGCGGCTGAAGCCCTCGGCGCCACGGAGCCCTGGGAAGTCGGCACCAGCCTGCGTGAGGGGCGTTTCGACACGGTTCTGGGGCCGGTCGATTTCGACGAGAAGGGCGATGTGACCGGTCCGGGCTATGTCGTCTATGAATGGCGCGAGGGCGCGTACGATTATCGCTGAGATCGCGGGAGCTTGCCCGTGCCCGTCAATTTTGTTGCCGTTAACCATTAATTCATCTTTGATCGTGAGCGGTACTTTAGTAAAAACGCACAAACGGTGCAGCCGGATCGGGGGATGCCGCTACCACAGAAATTCGGTAGCGGGCGCAAAAACCCGGCTGCCGGAGCGAGGGAAGGGAGTAGGCCCGTGACCGAGCGGATGACGGGACATCAGAAGACCGCGCGCGCGACAGCCGAGGTCGATCACGACATGGCGGGTTCCGGGATCGAGGAACGCAGCGACCCGTGGAACAAGCTGTCGGGAAAGGGGTCGGCAAAGACCGAGCTCAAAGGCAGCCCTGGTGACAGTGATCCGCGTGAGGACGGGGTGGGCGCGGTCGTACGCTCGACCGAGCGTCTCGTCCACACGGCCCGCGAGCTTCACCCCGACCGGCCTCCGGCGCCCTCGGCCTCTTCCACCCGGCGCACACCGCCGCCGGCGCCGACGGCCTTCCTTGGCGATGATGACGAGGCCGACCCGTATGAGGCCCGGCAGGGTCACGCGATGGCATCCCGGCCGAAAAGCCACGCGACAGGAGAGAGCCGATCGGCCCTGCTTCTTCCGGCCGGCTGGCTCATGGCCGGCGTCTGGTCGCTCTCGGCCCTGTGGGTCGGCATCTGCGCCTTCTATATCCAGAGCGCCATCGGCTGGGGGAACCTTTTTGCCCTGTTGCCCCACGAGTTCGGCGGGTTCTTCGCCGGGGTCGTGGCGCTGCCGGCGTTCCTGTGGCTGGTTGCCATCCACCTGATCAAGGATTCCGAGATCCGCGCCCATGCGGATTTGCTGCGGGCCGAACTCGCACGGCTGCACGAGCCGGACGAACAGGGCCAGCAGCGCGCCGCCCGTCTCATCGATGCGCTGCGGCAGCAGAGCGAAGCGCTGGAATCGACCTCGGAACGTACCCAGGAAGCCCTGCATCGTACCCATGAGCAGGTTGGAAGGCTGGTCAGTCAGCTTGGGGACGGTGCCGAACGTGCGAAGCGCGAGGTCGAAAGGATTGGCCTCGTGCTCAAGAGCCAGGGTGAATTTCTGCGCGCCACCACCGACCGCGTGGCCGAGCAGGCGAACCTCTATGAAGGCCGGGCCGAGCAGATGGTCACCCGTCTGACCGCGGGTCTGGAAGGAGCACGAACCGGGGCCGAAACCCTTGTCGGTGAACTCGACGGCCATCTCGACCGGATCGAGTCGCTTGCCGACCGTAGCGGTGCCCGTGCAGAGGAAATCGCCGGAAAGATCCGCACCAGCGGGGATGCGCTCCAGGCGGCCACCGCGGCCGCCGAGGCCAGCTCGCGTGACAGCGCCGAAAGGCTGGCATCGGAGACGACGCGTCTGTCGGAAATCGTGGAGCGCGTGCGTGGCAGCGCCGAGACCCTGGGTGCCAGCCTGCGTGAGACCGTCGGCGACCTCGACCAGAGTGCGGAGAAAGCCGCCTCCAGGCTCGACGAATGTGACCGGCAGCTCGATCGCCGCCGCCAGGCCCTTGAAGCCTCGGCCGGTGTGCTGGATGAGAGCGCGCAGGCGCTCGTCCGGCGGATCGACAGCACGCTCGACCGTGTCGAGCAGAGTGCCCAGACGGTGCAGGACGCGGGCAGCGATATCGACACACGGCTTGCCCGTCAGGCGACCGCGCTGGCCGATGTCGGTGACGCCCTGCAAAGCCATGCCACACGGATCGAGACCACGCTGCGCGGCTACACTGACGACCTGTTCCACGCAGCCGGTGAGTCCATCGCCTATCTGGCCGCGGTCGGTGATCAGCTGCGAGCGACGGCTGCAGCCGTGGCGGGCGAACGTGACAGCACCGTGGCTGACCTCAACGCGGTGGCAAGCCTGCTCGATGATCGGGCGCGCCACATCCTCGTCACCGCACGATCTGCCCATGATCAGGTGCAGAATGCCTCGCAGACGCTCGATGCGGGCCGGTCCGAGCTTCAGGCCTCGGCCGAGGAAACCTCCGAGAGAACGCGAGAGCTGGGCGAGCTCTTGCACATGCGGGCCGGCGATATCCGTACAGCCGTGACGGAGATGAGCCAGCATGTCGGGCAGTCGCTCGACAGCTTCGACAGCCGCCTGCGCGATCTGATGCGGACCGCCGATCAGTTTGACGACCGGATCCAGGCGGTCGAATCCATCCTGTCCCGCCATGTCGAGGAGTTGCACGCTGCGGGCGAGCGGTCAGGCGAACGGGCGCTCGAGGTGGCGGTCGCG
>CAZPBH010000105.1:0-7301 GCA_964584645.1 uncultured Rhodospirillales bacterium
GCCGTCGAGCACGGCGACCACGCTGTTGGTCGTGCCGAGATCGATACCGATGACCTTACCCATCGTTGCTTCTCTCCTCCTAGGTTTGGCAGGAACCCGCTTCGGCCCGGCTCATCCGGCGCCAGGGTGGGGCATCCCCATGGAACACAGGATAGCGATATAGGCGCCGGCTCCCCAGCGCAAAGGTGAACAACGCAAGCCGGCCCCGAGCCGTTGCGGCGGCTCCGCCCGCCCTGGCCCCATGGTTGCGGCTATCGAACCCATGCCTGACCGGCAGGCCGGTTTCATGGCAGCCTCCTTCTCGTGATCGAAGCCGGCACCGCCCGGCGCCCCGGAACGTCCCCCTCAGACACCCCTCAGACACGAAGAAGGAGTACCCATCATGAACTGCCCGTCCCGCTATCAGAACCTGTGCATGAACCCCTCGGCCATCTTCGCCTTCGCCGTGCCGCTGGCCTGGCTGTTGGTTGTGGCGCTGGGCCTGGCCCTGCTGATGCCCTCGACCGCCCGGGCGCTTGAAGCCGGGGCGACCGGGAGCTTTGTCGGGAAATCCGACCATGAGGCCCGTGGCACCGTCACCATCGAACGCGACGCGGAAGGCTATGTGATCCGGTTCGCCGAGGATTTCTTCTTCGACGGCGCCCCGGACCCGCGCATCGGTCTCGGCTCGAAGGGTGCCTATGACCCGGCCACCGACCTCGTCGAACTCAAGGCCGATAGGGGCGCGCAAAGCTACCGCATCCCGGCCGGTATCGATGTCGGCGCCCATGACGAGGTCTGGATCTGGTGCCGCCGGTTCAGCGTCCCGCTCGGTGTGGCGGCTCTGGACGTGCCCGCGCTCTAATCGTCGGTAGGTTCAGACAGACCGAACCAGAAGCGTTTACGACACGCATCACATACATGATAGATGCGATCCCCCGCGTCACGCAGGGCCGGCTCTGGCCATTCCCGGAGCTGGCCCTTGCACATCCGGCAGGCCAGGCGCCGCTGCCAGAACCAGCCGGCGACCATCGCCTCGACGACGCCGATGGCGGCCAGCAGGCCGGCGACCGCCATGGGAATGATCGCGTTGAAGCCCAGAAACAGGGCCACAGCTCCGACCACAAGACCCGGCATGCCGAGCGCCAGGAGCAGCAAGCCCCGACGGCGGTCGATGATCTCTTCATAATCTTCAGGGTCCATGGGGGCGAGGGTCGCCCGTTGGCGCCAGCGCGTCAATCGGCCAGGAGTACAGCCAGCAGCACGGGGATCGTCACCAGCGAGCCCAGGGTCGAGACCAGCACCCCGCCGGCCACCTCGCGCGCCGGGCCGCCATAGCGCTCGGCGAACATGTGGTTGAAGACGGCCGAGGGCATGGCGGCCTGCAGCAGCACCACCGCCTCCACCAGCGGCGGGGCTTCGACCACCCAGATCAGCAGCGCGCCGGCTGCGATGCCAAGGCCGAGGCGCGCCAGACCCAGCCCCGCCCCGACCCGCGCATCGGCCAGCGGCAGATGCGCCATCGCCCCGCCCAGCGCCAGCAGCGAGAGCGGGATCGCCAGCCCGCCCAGCAGCTCTGCCGTGGCCATCACCGGTGCCGGCGGCACCCAGCCTGCCAGATAGGTGGCGAGCCCGGCCGCCAGCCCGTAAAGCGGCGGTGAGGTGGCGACCGCCTTCAGGTCGACCCGGCCGCTGGCCAGCGCCACCCCGATGGTGAAATGCCCGGTCATGCCGATCACCACACAGACGATCCCCAGGGCCAGCCCCTCCTGCCCGAAGGCAAACAGCATGATCGGCAGCCCCAGATTGCCGGCATTGGGAAACATCAGGGTCGGCAGATAGGCGGCGACAGGCCTGCCCAGCGCCTTCAGAAGGGCCGTCCCGGCCAGAGCCGCCAGCAGCATCGTGCCGGCATAGAGCGCGGCCGTGATCGCCACCGAGCTCAGCGCCAGCGTCATGGTCGCCAGCGTGTGAAAGGCCAGCGCCGGGCTGCCGATGCCGATCACGAAGGCCGCGACGATCCGGCCGTCCCAGGGGCGCCCGGCCCGGACCCAGGCCCAGCCCAGCAGGGCGATGGCCGCCGGCGGAGCAACGATACGCAGGATGTCGAGGATCATGGGAGGCAAGGCTTGGCGGGTGCCGTCGAAACCGTCAAGCTTCCTGCCCCATGAAGGTGCAAACGACCCTGCCGCTGGACACCCCGCCCGCCCATCCCTGCATCCGGCTGCGGCTGGATCAGGACAGGCAAAAGAGGATCCTTGGTTCCCTCGACCCCGTCATCGCCGAAGCGCCGTTCGGGCGCTATACGATGCCAGGCACGGGTGCCCCGTTTTCAGCGCTCATGACGAATTGCGGGCGGCTCGGCTGGGTCGCCGATCGCGCGGGCGGCTATCGCTATCAGACCACCCATCCCGAAAACGGCCGGCCCTGGCCCGCGATCCCGCAGGCGGTGATGGCCGTCTGGCAGGAGGTGCTTCCCGAGGCCGAGGTGCAGCCCGATGCCTGCCTGATCAACCTTTATCGCGGCACAGCGAGGCTCGGCCTGCATCGTGACACCACCGAGGCCGATACGCGCCATCCGGTGCTGTCGATCTCGCTGGGCGCTACCGCATGGTTCCGGCTGGGCGGGCTGAAAAGGTCCGGACCGACCGTTCGGTTTCCACTTGAGAGCGGTGATGTGATGGTGCTTGCCGGCCCCGACCGGCTCTGCCATCACGGGGTGGACCGCATCCTGCCCGGCAGTTCGACCCTGATCGATGGCGGCGGACGGCTGAGCCTGACCCTGCGCGTCGCGGGCTGAACCCCGCAGATACGGGGTGGACAGCGGGCGGGCTTCACGCTAGCCCCATGGGAGAGGATCAGCGCTTTTCCGGGGGGAGATCATGCGAATTTCGACAGCCTTTCTGGCCGCGGCTCTTGTTGTCAGCGGCCCATCCATCGCATCGGCCCAGAACCTGACCGATTTCGGGCTCGGCGGCACGCTGGGCACCCTGGGCCTCGGGGTAGAGGGCGAATGGCAGCCCAGCCGCTTCTTCGGCGTGCGCGCGGGCTACAGCTTTTTCGACTACAGCTTCGACAACGAGTTCGACGATATCGATTATGACGGCGATCTCGAGCTGTCGAATGGCGGGGCGATGCTGGATGTCTACCCCTTCGGCGGGGTGTTTCGCCTCTCCGCTGGATGGCGGTTCAACGGTAATGAGGTCAGCCTGATCGGCCGCCCGACCGGCCCGGTCGAAATCGGCGACGTCACCTACACGGCCGATCAGGTCGGCACGCTGACCGGAGAGCTGGATTTCAACAGCATCGCGCCCATGGCCACACTCGGCTTCGGCTCGACCTTCCTGCGCAGCCTGCGGTTCAGCTTCGATGCCGGGGTGATGTTCCAGGGTGCCCCGGATGTGGCGCTGAGTGCCAATGGCACGCTGGCCGACGATCCCGCCTTCCAGACGGAACTTGCGCGCGAGCGCCAGCAGATCGAGGACGATACCGACCTGCTGCGCTTCTATCCCGTGGCCCAGCTGTCGCTGACCTGGCGGTTCTGACGCCCCCGCCCGCTTTACCGATCCTTAGGGTTGTGGCGGCATAACTGGGCGCAATCTGCGGATGGAGGGTGGGATGCAGGGCAAGGGTCGATGGGCGTTGGCTTTCGGGCTCGCGATGGCGGACGCGCTTGTCGGGCTGGCAGGTAACGCGCCGGCGCAGGAGCGGCTGATCCTGCGTTTCGAGGTGCCGGGGCTGAAAGGGGCCACCGCCGCCCCGGCGGCGGTGCCGGCGCGCCGGTCCAGATCGGCGACCCGCCCGCTTTCGCCACCACCATTCCGGGGGCGCCCTTTCCTGCCGTCATTTTCGAGGATGGCACTGATTCCACGGGTTATTCGAATCCCGTAGTTTGGACATCGCTGATCGATCCCGACGACAATGCCGGGTGGACGGAAGAAAGCGAGGTTTCGCTCTTCTGGGAGGGGACTTACACCGCCGCCGACGGGACCGTGACCAGCTTTCCCCGAACGCAGGTGGTTACCCCGACCGCCTCGCCCTTTTTCCAGTTCATCGACACCGGCCCTGGACAGCTGGCCATGAACTTCGGGGGCGGCTTTGCGGTCGAGGGCATGCGGGCAGGGGGCATTGCCCATGTCGATTCTGTCTTCAGCGTGAATTTCGGGGGGATTCCGACCGCCTCGGGAGCCTATGACCTGCAGTTCTCGGCCAGTGATGGGGGCCCGGAGGTCACCCAGCGCCTGCGCATCGAGGCAATCTTGCCCGTAGAAATGGCAACCGTGATCGAGGAACCCTCCGCAGGCAATGATTTCGGCGCGACGATCGCCACGAACGGCATCCTGACTGTGACCAGCGACAGCGGCGACGGCAAGATTTATGTCTATCGCACGGATGGATGCGACGGAACGACTTTCGGCAATCCCGGCTGTGAAGAAATGGCAACACTCGATCTTCCGGAAGACAATTATCCAACGGATGTGAGGTTGTTGGGAACACGGTTACTGGTTGGCAACCAATCGAATACGCAAGTCTGGGGACGGATTTTCGAGATCGGCGGCTGCAATGGCACCCTTCCGCCCTTTGAAGGATGCGAAGAGATTGCTGCGTTGGAACATGGGCGCAATCCTGATGAAGTTTTCATTCAAGGCATGGACTTCTCGGCCGAACGTGCGGTAGCAATCATTGGCGAAATTTCTGGTGGGGTGAAGTCCATCGAGATTTTCAACATCAGCCAATGCGCTTCTGTTGCGTTCGGAGATCCCGGCTGCGGCTCGATCGAATTGTTTGCATCGCCGTCCGGCACCGGAGAGGTGGTGGAGCCGATGGTCGATGGGACGCGCATCATCCTTTCGGCGTATGAAGCGAACGAAATCCATGTCTTCGAGACGGCTGCCTGTGAAGGCGCGAACCTTGGCGATTCAGGCTGCGAGCAGCTTGCCCACATCCTGTGGGAAGGCAGCGCGGAGGGCTTCGGCAGTATCGTCGCCTATGACAACGGCCAGCTGATCGTGCCCATCAGCAGTTTTTCGTTGGACTATGAGGACAAGTTGGGCGTCGCGGCCTACGGAGACTTTGTTGCGATCTATGCCCTCGGAGGCTGCAATGGCAGCAATTGGGGGAGCCCCGCCTGTGGTCTGGTAGGGGATCTCTTCGCGACCATGAGGACTGGCCCCGTCAATCCAGCCCCGCAAGCCGTTCGCGTGGGCGACCATTATGTTACCGTCGAGAGCGCCTCCGCATCCTCAAACAGCATCAAGGTCCATGAGGTCGGCCAATGCGGCGCGGTGCAGAGCTTTCAGCCCGGCTGCCGGATGACCCACCATTTCTCGTTCCCGAAGGGAAACATGTCTCCCACTATCAGCGCCGCCATGAATTCCAGCGGCCTGCACATCGTAGCCAGCGAGGGGCGGACCAGCGGGACACCTTCCATCTGGGTCGAAACCCTCCCGCTCGACTGATCCGGCGCAAGCGCCGTGGGCCGCCCTTACGCCGCGCTGTCGTGATGGCTGCCGGGGCTGGTGCCGCCGGGCTGACCATCAGCGGCCTTGGCCACCCCGACCCGGGCCGGGCGCAGCAGCCTCTCGGCGATCATGTAGCCGTCCTGGATGACCTGCACGACCGTGCCGGGGGGGTGCTCGGTGCTCGGCTGCTCGAACAGGGCTTCGTGGCGGTTGGGGTCGAAGGGCTGGCCCATCGCCTCGATCCGCACGATGCCGTGGCGGGTGAAGATCTGCGCCAGCTCGCGCTCGGTTGCCTCGATGCCGCCCATCAGGGTGTCGAGGAAGCTGTCCCTGGCCCGCGCATCGGGGTCGACCGCGCCCATCGCGCGATGCAGGTTGTCGGCAACGTTCAGGACATCGGCGGCGAATTTGGAGACGGCGTATTTCGCGGTGTCGGCGCGCTCCCGCTCGGAGCGCCGGCGGATGTTCTCGGCCTCGGCCGCCGCACGCAGGAGCTTGTCCTTCAGCTCGGCGATCTCGGCCTCCAGTTCGGCCATCCGGTCGGCCCCGCCGCCAAGGTCGATGGTGTACTCATCGGTACCGACGAGCGGGGTTTCCTCCTCGCCCGTCATGTCCTGGCCCTGCTGCGCCTCGTCGGTTGCCCCGATCTCCTCCTCACGCGGGTCGGCGCCGTCGGGGTCCGATTTCGCCTCGTGCCGGGGATCGTGCTTCGAATCGTGCTTAGAATCGTGATGGGGATCGCTCATGACGGTTTCTCAACTCCACCCGGGAAAGGCGCGCCTCAGCCGACCAGCCGGCCGACGATCTGCGCGGTGTAGTCCACCATCGGGATGATGCGGCCATAGTTCAACCGCGTCGGACCGATGACACCTATGGCGCCGACGATCTGCTGGCGGCTGTTGCGGTAGGGCGTGACGATGACCGAGCAGCCGGTGTGCCGGAACAGGGTGTTCTCCGCCCCGATATAGATCTGTACGCCCTCGGCCTCGTCGGTCTCCTCGATCAGCCTGGCCAGCGTCTCGCGCGTCTCCAGCGCCTCGAACAGCGCCTTGACCCGCTCCAGATCCTCGACCGCCTGGACATCCTCCAGCAGGCGCGCCTGACCACGCACGATCAGCTCCCGCCCCTCGCCGCCCGACCAGCTCGCCAGCCCGGCCTCCACGAGTCTTGCCGTCAGCGCGTCAAGCTCGGCCTGACGGGCCGCGATCTCGGCCTTCACGGCCAGCCGCGCCTCGTCCAGCGTGCGCCCGGCCAGCCGCGCGTTCAGATAGTTCGACGCCGTGACGAGGGCCGAGGCCGGCAGCCCCGGCGGTGTCTCGATCACCCGGTTCTCGACCAGCCCGTCCTCGGTCACCAGCACGGCCAGCACCCTGCCCGGGCCCAGATTGACGAACTCGATCTGGCGCAGGGGGCGGTCGGTCTTGGGCGCGATGACGAGCCCGGCACAGCTCGACAGGCCGGAGAGCATCGCCCCCGCCTCGCTCAGCGACTGGGTGAGGGAGCGGCCCGAGCCCTGCAGCCGGCCCTCGATCAGCGCCCGTTCGTCATCGCCCAGATCACCGATTTCCAGGATGCCGTCGACGAACAGGCGCAGGCCCGCATCCGTCGTCAGCCGCCCGGCCGAGGTGTGCGGGGCATAAAGCAGCCCGGCATCGGTCAGATCCGCCATGACATTGCGGATCGTCGCCGGGGAGAGCGCCATGCCCAGCTTGCGCGAGAGCGTGCGGCTGCCCACCGGCTCGCCGGTCTCGACATAGGCATCGACGATCAGACGCAGGATGTCGCGCGCCCGTTCGTTCACCTCGATCATCACGCCTGAGGGTCCAATCTTTCCGCCTGAACCTTTCGGGGCCGCCTGAA
>CAZPBH010000106.1:0-7278 GCA_964584645.1 uncultured Rhodospirillales bacterium
GCCTCGCTTTGCGTCGGGTTGACCTTGCCCGGCATGATCGAGCTGCCCGGCTCGTTGGCCGGCAGGTTCAGCTCGCCGATCCCGCAGCGCGGGCCCGAGCCCAGGAAGCGGATGTCGTTGGCGATCTTCATCAGGCTGGCGGCCAGCGTGTTGAGCGCGCCCGAAGCCTCGACGATGGCATCATGGGCGGCCAGCGCCTCGAACTTGTTGGCGGCGGTGGTGAAGGGCAAGCCGGTGATTTCCGCGACCCGCTCGGCGAAGCGGACATCGAACCCCGCCTTGGAGTTGATGCCGGTGCCAACCGCCGTGCCGCCCTGTGCGAGCGGATAAAGCCGCGGGAGCACCGCCTTCACCCGCGCGATCCCCAGCTCGACCTGGGTGGTGTAGGCCGAGAATTCCTGGCCCAGCGTCAGCGGGGTCGCGTCCTGGGTATGGGTGCGGCCGATCTTGATGATACCGTCGAAGGCCTGCTGCTTGGCGGCGAGGGCGGCGTGCAGCTCCTCCAGTGCGGGGATCAGCTCATGATGCAGCTGCTCCACCGCCGCGATGTGCATGGCGGTCGGGAAGGTGTCGTTGGAGGACTGGCCGCGGTTGACGTGGTCGTTGGGGTGGACCGGGTCCTTGGAGCCGATGGTGCCGCCGAGCAGCTCGATTGCCCGGTTCGCGATCACCTCATTGGCGTTCATGTTCGACTGCGTGCCGCTGCCGGTCTGGAAGACGACAAGGGGAAAGTGATCCAGCAGGCGCAGATCCTGAACCTCTTCGGCGGCCTGGGCGATGGCGCGGGCCAGCCGCTCCTCCATCTCCCCCAGATCGGCATTGGCCAAAGCTGCGGCGCGCTTCTGGATGCCGAGTGCCCGGATCAGCGGGGCCGGCATCCGGCGCTCGCCGATCCGGAAATTGGCGAGCGAGCGCTGGGTCTGGGCGCCCCAATAGCGATCCGCCGGAACGTCGATCGGGCCCATGGTGTCGCTTTCGGTCCGCATGGTGCCGGGCACGGCGCCGTCGGGCGTCAGCGTTGCGGGGGAATCGGACATGGCGGGCAGATGCTCCTGGTTGCAGCCGTGATGGGGAGGGCGCCGCTCGGGCGCGGGCGGTCGGGATATAAGCCTCGGGTGGATGAATGCGAGTCGTCCTCAGCCGCGGGCAGGCCAGCGCCCCGTCAGCTGGGTCAGATGGCCCATCTTGCGCCCCGGCCGGGCCTCGGCCTTGCCATAGAGGTGCAGCGCCATCGACGCGCGCATCAGCCCGGGCCAGTCGCCGGCCTCCTCGCCCAGCAGATTGGTCATGGTCGCACCGAAGAGCGGGTCGGGTTCCAGGATCGGCAGGCCGAGGGCGGCACGGATCTGGGTCTCGAACTGGCTGATGCGGCAGCCCTCGATGGTCCAGTGACCCGAATTGTGCGGGCGCGGGGCGATCTCGTTGATGACGAGGCCCGCATCGGTGACGAACATCTCCACCGCCAGCATGCCCTCCAGCTGAAGGTGCCGGGCCAGCTGGCGGGCGGCCGCATCGGCGGCATCCAGCCACGCCGCCGGCAGCGGCGCCGGGGCGATGGTGCGGCGCAGGATGCCCTCCTCATGCCGGTTCTCCACCGCCGGATAGCTGACGATCCGGCCGGCGGCATCGCGGGCGAGGATGACGGAGATTTCCATCCGGAAGTCGAGCCTGGCTTCCAGCACGCAGGCGACCTGCCCGAGCTCCGCCCATGCCGCCATCAGCTCGTCAGCGCTGGCGACAGCGCGCTGGCCCTTGCCGTCATAGCCCAGCCGGGCGGTCTTCAGGATGCCCGGAAACAGCTCGGGATAGGCTGCGAAATCGACCGGCTCCTCGTTCGTGACGGGGGCCCAGGCGACGGTTTCCAGCCCCGCCGCCTCGATCGCCTCCTTCTCCAGCGCCCGATCCTGCGCGATGGCCAGCACCTCCGGCCCCGGGCGCATCGGTGTGCGTGCCGCAAGGAAACGCGCCGTGGCAAGCGGCACGTTCTCGAACTCCAGGGTGATGGCATCGACCGAGGCAGCGAAGGCTGCCAGAGCCGCTTCACCCTCCCAGGCGGCGACCGTCACATGGGGGGCGACCTGGGTGGCCGGGCTGTCGGCCTCGGGCGTATAGATGTGAACGGGAATGCCGAGCCGCGCCGCCGCGAGGGCCGCCATGCGGCCGAGCTGGCCACCGCCCAGAATGCCGAGCCGGGGGAGAGGTGGCACCGTCATGGGTTGGGGGCATCGCCCGGCAGCTCGGGCACGTCCTCGGTCTGCTGGCGCTGGAAGGTCGCCACGGCCCGGGCCAGATCGGGATCGCTCAGGGCCAGGATGCGCGCCGCCAGCAGCGCGGCATTGCGCGCGCCCGCCGCACCGATGGCAAGCGTGCCGACCGGCACCCCGCCCGGCATCTGGACGATCGACAGCAGCGAGTCCATCCCCTTGAGGCTCCGGCTCTCCACCGGCACGCCGAGCACCGGCAGGGTCGTCATGCTGGCGGCCATGCCGGGCAGATGGGCGGCCCCGCCCGCCCCGGCGATGATCACCTTCAGACCGCGCCCGGCGGCGGCGCTGGCATAGGTATAGAGCCGTTCGGGCGTGCGGTGGGCGGAGACGACGCGCGCCTCATAGGTCACCCCCAGCTTCGAGAGCATGGCGGCCGCCTCGGCCATGGTCGGCCAGTCGCTTCGGCTGCCCATGATGATGCCAACATCGGGCGGGGCATCGCCTTCAAGATGGGAGAAGGGAATGGCGGGTACGGCCTCGGGGTTCACGGGCATTCTCTCGGGTGAGCGTGGCGGGAGGATCCGGCGGGGGCGGCTAGGCCCCTCAGGCGATGATATCGGGCAGGAGCTGGCTTTCGAGCCGGGAGATCCGGTCGCGCAACACCAGCTTGCGCTTCTTCAGGCGTTGCAGCTGCAGAAGGTCGAAGGGTGCGGATTCGTGGACGCGCTCGATGATCTGATCGAGGTCGCGGTGCTCGATCCGCAGGGCCGCCAGCTCTTTCCTTATGCGTACTTCGTCGAGCATGGGCAGGTTATGTATCGCAACGCCGCGGGGCGCACTAGAACAAAACGCTGCCCGCAGCCGGCATGGCAGCATGCAGGCTCGCGGCCGCCCCGAGCCCTGCTTCCGGTAGGGAATTGCCAGCCCCCGGCCAAGCCATTACCATCGCGGCAATTTCCGGCCTCATGACCGGCAGGGGCGCCGGGCGGGCCGACGGTGTGGCGAACAGGGGGGCAGCACATGAGCAAGCGTATCGGCATCCTGACCAGCGGGGGCGATTGCTCCGGCCTGAACGCCGCGATACGGGCCGTCGTTGCCCGCGCGGAGGATTATGGCTGGGAGGTGATCGGCTTCGAGGATGGCACGATGGGCCTGTTCGACCAGCCGCCGCGCGTGCGCACCCTGAGCCCCTCCGCCTTCGATGGCACCATCCTGCGCCAGGGCGGGACCATCCTTGGCACCACCAACAAGGGCGACCCCTTCGCCTTTCCGATGCCGGACGGGACGAAGAAGGACCGCAGCGAAGAGCTGATCGCGGCCATCAAGGGGCTTGGCATCGACTGCATCATCGGCATCGGCGGGGATGGCAGCTTCGCGATCCTGCGCCGGCTGGCCCAGCAGGGCGGGCTCAATCTGGTCGGCATCCCCAAGACCATCGACAATGATCTGGGCTGCACCGAACAGGCGATCGGCTTCAACAGCGCGGTCGATGTCGCGACCGAGGCGCTGGATCGGCTGCAGCCGACCGCCGCCAGCCATCATCGCTGCATGGTGCTGGAGGTGATGGGCCGGGATGCCGGGCATATCGCGCTCTCGGCCGGGATCGCCGGCGGGGCGGATGTCATCCTGATCCCGGAAATCCCCTATCGGATCGACAAGGTGGCGGACAAGATCCGGCGGGTGAACGCCAAGGGTCGCCGCTTCGCCCTCGTCGTCGTTTCCGAGGCGGTCAAGACCGCCGGCGGGGACGCGATGATGGTCGAACATGCCGAGGGGCAGAAGCGCTATGGCGGGGTCGGCAATTATGTCGCCCAGAAGATCACCGAGGCGACGGGGGCGGAGACCCGGGTCACCGTTCTGGGCCATGTGCAGCGCGGCGGCACGCCCAATCCCAGCGACCGTATCCTGGGCAGCGCCTTTGGCGTGCATGCCGTCGATCTGATCATGCAGGAACGCTATGACCGGCTGGTGGTGTGGAGCCAGCGCGGCGTGACCGACGTCCCCATCGAGGAGGCGATCAAGGAATACCGGGCGGTCGATGTCCAGGGCTCGCTGGTGCGGACCGGGCGCGCGCTCGGCATTTCCTTCGGGGATTGAGGCCCAGCGCGGGCTCGGCAAGCATGCGCAATAAAATGCCAAAATAGTATCTATTCTTGGTCGCTCCTTTCGCAAAATTCGGGTTACGCTATTGGTTCCTTGTGGTGCTGCGTTACCTTGACGCAGTTTCGCCATGGGGTTCTGCAGGCCCTTTTTCCGGTCCGGGCCGGGAAAGGCGGGACTTCCGGGTGGGCTTTTTCGGCGCGCGAAGTCCCAGGGCCTGCCAGCCGTCAAAGGCCATGTGCCCGGGCATGGCAACCATCTCAGGAGGGTAAGCGATGACGCAGGAAGTTCGTCTGGATTCGCTCCGGCAACGGCATGAATGGATTGAAGCCTGCCTGAATGACGAGGAACGTCGACCACTTCCTGATTCCGCCATTCTTTCGCAGCTGAAACGCCAGAAGCTGCGCCTCAAGGACGAAATGGGCCGGCTCGCCCGCTATCGTCCCTGACCTGATCCCGCAACCAGCGGGACACCCAAAAAAACCTGCCTGTCTCCATCGCGATGCATGACACGGGACGCGGCCCCTGATATTGGGTCGCGTCCTTCGCCTTCGTGGCGAGATGGCTTCAGCTTATCGTCACCGCTGCCTGCGGCCTCACGATCACCTCATAGACGTTCAGCTCGATCGGCTGGGCGAGGATGAACAGCACCGCGCGGGCGATATCGTCGGTCTGCCCCATGATCGGGCTGCGTTCCCCCTGACCACGTGTGAACCCGCCCTTGGCGAGGTTCTCGGCGAATTTCGCCATGGCCTCGGGCGGGAAATGGCGGCCGAGATTGGTGGAAAAGGCGCCCGGGATGATCTGGGCGATGCGGATGGGATCGCCTTCCAGCTCCTTGCGCAGGGTTTCGGTGATCATCTCCACCGCGCATTTGCTGGCGCCATAGACGCCCATCGCCTCCATCCGTGTTGCGAGCGAGGAGATGTTGATGATATGCCCGGACCGGCCATCCGCGCGCATCAGCCGGATCGCTGCCTGACAGCCCTCCAGCAGGGCGAGCACATTCACCCGCAGCATCGCTTCCCATTCGGCCGGGTCCTGATCGACGATGGCGCCTGGATGATAGACCCCGGCATTGTTGACGAGGATGTCGAGACGGCCATCACGCTCATGGGCAAAGCCGATGGCGCGGGCGAGCGCCCCCGCCTCCATCAGATCGAGCGGATGGGCCGTCGCCGAGCCGCCGGCCTCCGCGATGGCCTTCAGGGTCGCGTCCAGCCCGTCGACGGACCGGCCCACAAGCGCGACATGCGCCCCCGCCGCCGCCAGACGTTGTGCGATGGCGCGGCCGATGCCGCTGGAAGCCCCGGTCACAAGCGCGGTCTGCCCCGTGAGATCGGGCACAAGGCCCGCCTTGTCATCGGCCATCTGCCGTCATCTCCCTGTGCTGTTGTGACAGTTCTGCCCAAGGCATATGCAGCCCATGTCGCCGATATGCCACAGCCGGCGCCCAAGTTGGGCGAAGCCGGGTCCGGGGGCCAGAATCCGGTGGACGTGCAACTTCACGCTGGTCTCAGATCATGCCCCAAAGGTACCCGCCAGAGGTGCCGTGATTCGAACCATCATCGCAGGCTTCACGTCCGATAACGGACGCTCGGGAGGAGAAGTCGCCACCGGCCGCACCATCCGGCCCCCTGCGCAAAGGGGGCTGGCTTCAGCCATGTTGCGGATCAGAGGAGACACAGACCCCCATGCAACGCAAATTCCTGCTTTCCACCGCCGCCGCGCTCGCCGTGGCCACCACCCCGATGCTGGCTCCGGCCCAGGACATGGACGTCCCGGGCGAGTTCTCGGCCAATGTCGCGCTGACCAATGTCTATGTGTTCCGCGGGATCGATCAGACCGACGAGAACCCTGCGATCCAGGGCGGTTTCGACTGGGCCCATGACAGCGGCATCTATCTCGGCACCTGGGCCTCCAACGTCGATTTCAACGATGGCGACGAAGCCACGCTGGAACTCGACGTTTATGGCGGCTTTGCCGGCAGCCTCGGCCAGGTCGGCTATGATGTCGGCGTGCTCTACTACGCCTATCCGGGCGCCGACACGCCGGCCGAATATGATTTCTGGGAAATCTACGGCAGCCTCGGCTTCGATGTTGAGGCCTTCAGCTTCGGCGCCGGCATCGCCTATTCGCCCGACTTTTTTGGCGAGAGCGATACGGGCATCTATTACAGCGGCTCCGTCGCGGTCGCGCTGACCGAGGCGCTCAGCGCCGATGTCGGGATCGGCTACCAGACCATCGACGATAACGCCGCCTGGGGTACGCCCGATTATGTCGATTGGCAGATCGGCGCGACCTATGCCATCGGCATGTTCGCGATCGACGCGCGTTATGCGGGCACCGATCTCGACGAGAATGAATGCTTCGGCGGCAGCGATCTGTGCGACGGGCGGTTCATCATCAGCCTGTCGGCCTCGTTCTGATCGAACCCGGACGCTAGAGCAAATTCCGATCAGATAGAATCATCTGATCGGAAAATTTGTCTAGCTTTATAATAAGTTAGAGCGGATTCACGCGTTCAATCTGAACGCGATCCGCTCTAGTGACAAAGAAGGCCGGGACCCTGCGGGGTCCCGGCCATTTTTTTATTCCCTGTTCAACGCTTGCAGAATAGGGGGCGGAGCCGCTAGGGGCCGCTCCGCCCGGGAAGACTCAGCGGCCAGCGCCGCCGGGGGTGAATTCGGGATAGGCTTCCAGCCCGCATTCGCCCTTGTCGAGGCCCATTTCCTCTTCCTCTTCGGAAACCCGGACCCCCATGGTGAACTTCAGCAGCAGCCACAGCGCGCCGCTGGTGATGACCATGAACACACCGACCGCGAGGATCCCGATGATCTGGGTCACAAGACTGGCACCGCCGAAGATGCCGACCGCCAGCGTGCCCCAGATACCGGCCACGAGGTGGACCGAGATGGCACCGACCACATCGTCGATCTTCAGCTTGTCGAGCAGCGGCACAGTCAGCACG
>CAZPBH010000107.1:0-7159 GCA_964584645.1 uncultured Rhodospirillales bacterium
ATCCCGATCTCGTCGCCATAATAGACGATCGGCGTGCCGGGCATGGAGAACAGCAGGCTGTTCATCAGCTCGATCTTGCGCCGGTCATTCTCCATCAGCGGGGCCAGCCGGCGGCGGATGCCCAGATTGATGCGGGCGCGGGGGTCCTTGGCATAGAACTCCCACATGAAGTCCCGCTCCTTGGCGGTGACCATCTCCAGCGTCAGCTCATCATGGTTGCGCAGGAACACCGCCCATTGGCACAGCGGCGGGATCTCGGGCGTCTGGCGCAGGATGTCGGTAATCGGATACCGGTCCTCCATGGCCATGCCCATATACAGCCGCGGCATCAGCGGGAAGTGGAAGGCCATGTGGCATTCATCCCCCTCGCCTTCCCCGAAATAGGGCCGTGTATCCTCGGGCCACTGGTTCGCCTCGGCCAGGAAGAAGGCCTGCGGGTGGCTTTCGTCCAGCGCGGCGCGGAGTTTCTTCAGGACCTCGTGCGTCTCCGGCAGGTTCTCGCAGTTCGTCCCCTCACGCTCGACAAGGTACGGCACCGCGTCCAGACGCATCCCGTCCACGCCCGCCTCGAACCAGAAGTCCATCACCTTCTTGACCGCGTCGCGCACCTCCGGGTTGTCGAAGTTCAGGTCCGGCTGGTGGCTGAAGAAGCGGTGCCAGTAATAGGCCTTCGCCTCATCGTCCCAGGTCCAGTTGGATTTCTCCGTATCGGTGAAGATGATCCGGGTTTCCGGCCATTTGTCGTCATCATCCGACCAGACATACCAGTTGCGCCAGCGCCCGCCCGGCTTGTCCTTGCGGGCGCGCTGGAACCACGGGTGTTCGTCGCTGGTGTGGTTGATGACGAGCTCGGTGATCACGCGCAAGCCCCGATCATGGGCCTCCTTCACGAAATTCTTGAAGGAGCGCAGCGTGCCGTAGCTGGTGTTCACCTTGCGGTAATCGGCGATGTCATAGCCATCATCGCGCAGCGGCGAGGGGTAGAAGGGCTGCAGCCAGACCGCCGTCACGCCGAGTTCACGGATATAGTCGAGCTTGGCGGTGAGCCCCGCGAAATCGCCGACGCCGTCATTGTTGGCATCGAAGAACGATTTCACATGCGTCTGATAGATGACGGCATCCTTGTACCAGAGGGCATCACGCTCGTCCGGCAGGATCAGCTGCGCGGTGGTGCCTTCGCCGCCCTCGGCAGCGGATGTGATGGTCTTGGTTGCGCGTGTGTCCATGAGCCCCCCGGGGGTGTGCGTTGCGCCTGGCTTGTGCTGCCACGGCCCCCGGTTTAGCGCAGCCGTGGGCCGGGCAAAAGCGGTGATTGATGGGCGCGCGTGCCGGGGCAGACGCGCAAGCCGTGCATGCTCCAGACCTCGTCAGCGTGGCTGCGTGACCCATCTGGCCGAGGCATGAACGCATCACGCCCGATTTCGTGCCATGGATGATGGTCCTTCGCGCCGCCCGGTTGCGCTGATCACGGGCGGCACAAGGCGGCTGGGGGCAGGCCTTGCCGACCATCTGGCCCGTGCGGGCTGGGATCTGGTGCTGGCCTATCGCAGCGACCGGGAAGCCGCCGAAGCCACCGTCGCGGCGCTCGCACGGCATGGCGGCGATGTGCGGGCGGTCGCCTGCGATGTCGCGAAAGAGGCCCAGGTCGCGCGGATGATGGCCGAGCTCGCCGACCTTGAAGGCCGGCTCGACCTGCTGATCCACAATGTCGGGATCTATCGGCCGGTACCGGTCATGCAGATGACCCCCGCCAACTGGGATGCCACGCTGCAGACCAACCTGTCGGGCGGCTTCTACTGCTATCATCATGCCCGCGACATGCTGATCGCCGCGCACGGACTGATCGTCTTTCTGGGATTCGCCGGGGTCGAGGCCCTGCGCGCGGATATCGAGAACACCGACTATCAGATCTCCAAGACCGGGCTGCTGGTGCTGACCAAATCGCTGGGCCGGGCGCTGGCCGGGACCGGGGTCCGGGTGAACATGATCTCGCCCGGGCAGATGGCGAATTCGGTCGACCTGCCCGAAGACCTCGCCGACATCCCGGCCGGCCGGGCGGGCGAGATCGCGGATCTCGTCCAGGCACTGGACTATCTGCTGGCTGCCCGGTACGTCACGGGCGTGAACATCGACGTGGCGGGAGGTCATCGACTGTGAGCATGCAGCCACCCGAACAGGGCGCCATGCCGGGCGAGGTGCGCGCCTGGCTGGGGCTCGGGTCCAATCTGGGCGACGCCCGGGCAACCTTGCAGGCCGCGCTGCGCGATATCGCGGCCCATGGCGAAGTCCGGCTCGAGCACGTCTCGGCGCTTTACGAATCCGCACCGATGGTGACGGAGAGCGAGGTCAAGGATCAGCCGGTCTATCTGAACGCCGTGTGCACCGTTTACACGCGCCTCGATCCGGCCGCCCTGCTGGGTTTCCTGCATGAGGTCGAGGCCCGTCACGGCCGCGAGCGCCCCTCGCGCTGGGCACCGCGCACGCTCGATCTCGACCTGCTGCTGCATGGTGAGCGGGTGATCCGCAACCCCGACCTGGCCGTACCTCATCCGCGTCTGCATGAACGGCGCTTCGTGCTTGAGCCGATGGCCGAGATCGATCCCGATCTCGTGCATCCGCTGCTGGGCTACACCATCGCCGATCTGCTGGCCGCCTTGCCGCCGAGCGACCCCGGCGGTCCTGCCGACCAGGCGCGTCGGCTCGAGACCGCTTGGTACTGACCCCGCGCGCGGGCGGTTTCGGGCCGCCCTCACCAGAAAGGAACCCCCATGGTCACCATGGCCGAAATGGCCGCCCTGATCGCCGCGCATCCCGAGCTTGCCGACAGCCGGGTCCGAGGCTTCGATCTCGGCGGCCGGCATTTCGCGGGCGAGGCCGGGGCCGCGCTGATGGGGGTGATCAACCTTTCGGCCGACAGCTGGTACCGCGAGACCGTGCTGCTGGATGTCGACGCCGCCATCCGCCGCGGCCGGCGCTATGCCATCGAGGGGGCGGCACTGGTCGATGTCGGTGCGGAATCGACGCTGCCCAACGCCGCGATCGTCGATGCGGCGGGCCAGCAATCCATGCTGTTGCCGGTGGTTGACGGGCTGGTCGCCCATGATGTCGCGGTGTCGGTGGAGACCTACCATGCCGATGTGGCCGAAGCCGTCCTGCAGCGCGGTGCGGCGGTCATCAACCTGACCGGCAGGGAGGGCTCTGATGACATCTTCCGGCTGGTCGCCAGACATGACGCGGCGGTGATCATCTGCTATGTCGCCGGCGAGAATGTCCGCGAGGTTCAGCGCCTGCCCGATCAGGCCGAGCTGTTCGGCCTGCGTGAAGCCTATTTCGCCCAAGCGATCGAGCGTGCGACGGCGCTGGGGGTGGAGAAGCTCTGGATCGATCCGGGCCTCGGCTTCTACTACGCCAACTCCATGGATGGGGGCGAGCGGGTGCGCTATCAGATCGACACCTTCCTCAACACCTTCCGGCTGAAGAAGCTGGGCTGGCCGATCTGCCATGCCCTGCCGCATGCCTTTCACCTGTTCGAGGACGAGGTGCGCTCGGCCGAGGCGTTCTTTGCGGTGCTGGCGATGCTGGGCCAGACCCATCTGCTGCGCACCCATGAGATCGCGCGGGTCCGCCCGGTGGTGGAGGCCATGAAGCTTTGAGTACGGGATACGCCACCTGGCCCGAGGTCGTCTTTCACCCGAGCCTACACCCCGCCAGCCTCGCCGAGGATCGCCGCCGCGCGCTGCGGGAGGCGTGCGTCCCGGCCCGGCTGCATTATGTCACCGACCGGCAAGCCGAGCGCTGGCTGCGGGTGCATGAGGCGCACAGCCCCGCCCGTGGCGATGCGGCCACCCAGAACATGTACCGCGCGAGTTTCGAGCATCTGGCCCAGCTGCTGGGCGAGGGCGCCAGCGTCCAGCTTCTCGGCTATGGCTGTGGCGGCGGCCACAAGGATGCCCAGCTTGCCCGCACGCTGGCGGGGCGCGTGCGCCATCTGGGCTTCGATGCCCTCGATGTCAGCCCGGCCCTTGTCCGCATCGCCGCCGAGGCGGTGGTGCAGGCCACCGGCGCGACGAAGGTCCGGCGCCTGGCGGTCGATCTGGAAAATGCCGATGATCTCGGCGCCTGGGCCGAGGCCGGGCGGCCTGCGCGGGGTGTGCGCGTCGTGGCGGCCTTTGGCATGGTGCCGAACATGGCGGCCGATGCGCTGATCGACCGGCTGGTCGGGCTGTTGGCGAAGGGCGACATGCTGGCGCTTTCGGCCAATCTCTATCGCCCCGGCGTGGAAGGGCACGATCTGGCGGCGATCCTGCCGCAATACGACAATGCCGAGACCCGCGCCTGGCTGGCGACATGGCTGCAGGAGCTTGACCTGCCGGTGACCGGCGAGGATCTGCGCTTTCACCTCGAGGAAGGGGACCCGGCCCGGATACGCGCCGAGGTGACCTTTGCCGCCGACATCGAGGGGCGCCTTGAAGGCGAGCCCGTGTCCTTCCGGGCCGGCGACCGGCTCGACCTGTTCTTTTCCAACCGGTTCACCGCGGGCGGCCTCGCCCGGCGCCTGAGTGCCCGCGGCCTCGCGATCGTCCATCAGGGCGCGTCGTCCAGCGGTGAGGAAGGCATCTGGCTGGCCAAGAAGGAAGGCTAAACGGCGCTCATCCGCCAGAGGAAGGCCGGGCGGTTGTTGTCGATCCAGATGTGCTGGGTGCGCCCCGTCCAGCTGAAGGTGGTGCCATCGAAAAGCTCCTCCATCCGCGCCGTGCCGCCATCGGGCACGCCGATGCGCCAGAGCGGCAGGTCGAACAGGCTTTCATGCGGGCTGAACGGGTCGAGATTGACCGCGCACAGCACCATGTTGCCGCCATCGCGGCTGAGCTTCGAATAGACGAGGATGTTCGGGTCGGCCGACCAGTGGAACATCAGATTGTCGTAGTCGTGCAGGGCCGCGTTGGCGCGGCGGATCTGGTTCAGCTGGGTCACCCAGTCGCGGATATGGCCGGGCCGGTCCCAGTCCCAGACCTTGTATTCGTATTTCTCGGAGTTGAGGAATTCCTCCTTGCCCGGCACCGGGGTCGCCTCGCACAGCTCATAGCCGTTGTACATGCCGTAGACGGAAGAGAGGGTGGCCGCCAGCACGATCCGCTGCATGTGCGCCGGGCGCCCGCCCGTCTGCAGGATTGCCGGGTTGATGTCGGGCGTTGAGGGGAAGAAATTGGCCCGCATGTAGTCGCTCGTCGGCTTGGTGGTCAGTTCGACCAGATAGTCGACGATCTCCTGCTTGTGCGTGCGCCAGGTGAAATAGCTGTAGCTCTGGTTGAAGCCGAGCTTGGCCAGCGTGTGCATCACCTTGGGCCGGGTGAAGGCCTCGGCCAGGAAGATCGCCTCGGGATGGCGGTCCTGGATGTCGCGGATCAGCCACTCCCAGAAGGAAAAGCTCTTGGTGTGCGGGTTGTCGACCCGGAAGATCGTGATGCCCTGATCGATCCAGAACTGCACGATGTCGCGCAGCGCGATCCAGATCTCGTCGGCATGGCCGCCGTAGAATTCGACATTGACGATGTCCTGGTACTTCTTCGGCGGGTTCTCGGCGTATTTGATCGTGCCGTCCGGGCGCCATTTGAACCAGTCCGGATGCTCCTTGATCCACGGATGGTCCGGGCTGCACTGGATGGCGAAATCCATCGCGACTTCGAGGCCCCGCTTGCGACATTCGGCGACAAAGCGGCGGAAATCCTCCAGCGTACCCCAATCCGGGTGGACGGCCTCATGCCCGCCTTCCTCGCTGCCGATGGCATAAGGGCTGCCCGGATCGTCGGGCGCTGGCGTCAGGCTGTTGTTCTTGCCCTTGCGGTTGGTTTTCCCGATCGGGTGGAAGGGCACCAGATAGACCACGTCAAACCCGTGTTCGACCACGTAATCCAGCCGGTCAATGCATTCGTCGATGGTGGCGCCGCGGCCGGGGTCGGTGCCCTGGCTGCGCCAGAACATCTCGTACCAGGCGGCAAAGCGGGCTTCCTCACGATCCACGAACAGCTCGAGGATCTTGTCATAGCGGGTGAGGTTGGTCTTGGGATGGGTGCGGGCCACCAGCTCCGCCAGCGCATCGCCCGTCATCTGGGCCAGCAGATGGGCGGGGTCGGTGATATCCCGGAACGCGCGCAGCAGGGCGTTCAGCTCGGTCTTGTCGGCCCCGCGCGCGGCCTTGGCGGCGGCCTCGACAATCTCGCGGCCCTCGATCAGCTCGACCGCGATGTCGACCCCGGCATCGGCCTTCTTCTTCGTGTCGACCCGCCAAGTCCCGAACTCGTCCGCCCAGACCTCGATGGTGAAGAACCAGCGGCAATTGCGATCGACGGTGAAGCTGCCCTCCCACCGGTCATTGTCAACCATCGTCATCGGCGCGTGGCGCCAGACCGCGTCGTTGATCGGCCGGTAGAGGATGCGGGCGGCAAGGCGGCCATGGCCGTCGCCCACGATATCGGCAGCCACCGTCACCTCATCGCCGACGACACGCTTGGCGGCATAGCGCCCGCCATCGATCTCGGGATCGACGTTGAAGATCACGAACCGGGTGGCCGAAAGCTTCGCCAGACGTTCGGCCGAGGCGTCCGACAGCCCGGGTGCGGAGGTCGTGAGCGCGGGGCGCGCCACCGGGATCTGGACTGTGGTGGGGGCCTTTGCGGCCTTCGCCGCCGGGGCCCGACCGCTGCCGGTTGCGGGGCTCGCCTTCCCGGCCTTGGGGGCAGAGCCTTGCGCGCCCGCCCGGGGTGCCTTGGCTGAGGCCTTGGGCGCCTCCTTGGGGGGCTTGCCGGTGGCGGCGGCCTTGCCTGCGGGTGTTTTCGGTGTCTTGGCGGCGCGCGTGGTGGTTTTGGCGCGGGTCGGCTTGGTGGTGTCGTCGTCGGCCATGGCTGAGGCTCCCCCGAGGCTTGCAGAGCGCGCGACCGCACCCCGCCCTTCGCGGCTTGAGGTTGGCAAGGCTGATGCGCAATCAAGGCGTTGAGAGCGTGCGGGTTCCGCGATGCTTGCGCTGGCGCGGCCATGGGGCTAGAACGCTTCGCGTCATGGGTCTGCCCGTTGTGACCTTGTTGAGGGTGCCGTTCGGGCCGTGCTGCAGTAGCTCAGTTGGTAGAGCAACGCATTCGTAATGCGTGGGTCGGGGGTTCAA
>CAZPBH010000108.1:0-7152 GCA_964584645.1 uncultured Rhodospirillales bacterium
GGCCACCCGGATCCTGATCGACAACAGGGGTGCGGTCATTGCGGAGGAAACGGCGGCCCGGCTGGACGAACTCTATCCCGATCTCGGCAAGCTGTTGCGCCAGCGCCGCGGCCTGCCACCAAAAATGAAACAGCATGTGCGCGAGCTGGTTGAGGAAACAACTTTTGCCGCTCTGGTTGCGGCCCCGGAGCTGGCGGAAATTGATGTCGGCGACGTCATGACCACGGCCGAAAGAAGGCTCGAAAGGGTCGAGGAAGCCCCGCCGGAAGAGACGGCAGGCGAGAAGGTCCGACGGCTGGTCGCGGCCGGGAGCCTGGACGAGGAGGCCATTTCCGATGCCATCGCCATGGGCGAGCGCGCCTTCGCCCAGCTGGCGCTGGCCCACCGTGCGCGGGCACCGCTCGACATCGTCCAGGCGATCCTGTCCAGCGGCAGCGGCAAGGCGGTGACCGCCCTGTGCTGGCGCGCCGGGCTGACGATGCGCACCGCCCTGCTGGCGCAAAGGCTGCTGGCCTATCTGCCCCCCGGCAGGACACTGGCCGCCCGCGATGGCACGGACTTTCCGCTGACGCCTGAGGAAATGACCTTCCAGTTGAATTTCTGCGGCCTCGACACCGGATAGGTTGCGGGGATCTGTCCCCCGATAAGCAAGCGTTAAGCCCTGCGCCTTATGATGAGGTCACGAGGCTGTGTCACGCACGCAGCCCCGGTTCAGCGTGATCGCGGTCGCCATGAGGGTCGCTCTTTAGATGGCAGGCACGGAAAACCTTAGGGAACGGCGGAGCGTCGCTGACGACCGCCCCCCTCCCGGCGCGGAGGGCGAACGCCGCCCCGGCGCCCTTGCCCATGCCGGTTTCAACGTCGATAGCCCGCTACAGGCAGCAAATCCCGGGCGCTTTCCGGCTGGGCTCGCCGGTACGGCCGGAACAGCTGCGCCGGCCTCGCCCGTCCATGTGCAGTTGGGGCAGGCGGATACGGGCGGCGCAGGGTCCACCCACAGCCTGAACGAGTTTGAGCAGGACGCCCTCGGCGCGGGCGAGAGCGAGAATGCCACCGGCTTCCGGAATGTCACCGAGCGGATCAGGGAGCGCCGCGAGCGTCAGAAGCAGCGCGCCATGACCTATTCGAGCGGCATCACGGGCAGCCCAGCCATGGCCGCCGGGGTCGACGAAGAAGGCTTCGTAGCCGCGGCGACTGAAAGGAAAAAGAAAGACGTGAAATATCAATCCAATCTCGGTAACTACTTTGAAAGAATGGAAAAAGCGCGCCCCGATCTCGCCGTCAATTTTCGGCGTGTCGATTTTCTTCTGGACAGACTTGAACAGTATCAGATCAAGATTGGCGGCAAGCCGATCGAGAACATCGTCAAGGACGGTCTGAGCCGCGCCTTTACACGGGACGGTCATGCCATGCATCGGCTCGACAAGAAGCTCGAGAAGACCGAAGACAAGACCGGCGTCAACATGGACGATCTGCAGCACGCCCTGCGCAAGCTGAACATGGCCATGAAGTCGGGTGCACCGGTACCGGCGACGCCGAAATCTGCTCTCGACCATGCCGGGCCGCAGATGCGCATGTGATCCCCTGACAAGGGGCCCGGCTGCGCCCGTTTAACTTTCGCAACCCGCTGCCATATCTGCCGCACACCAACCGGTGACGTGTCCGCCCGGGCGAGGTCGTGCTGCTGCGTGGCCCGCAAGGCGCCCGTCGAGCCCGGTCTCGGATCCGCATCACATTTTCATGACGTTCAAGGGAGTTCTCTGATGGCGCGAAGCAAGATTGCGCTCGTCGGCGCCGGCCAGATCGGCGGCACGCTGGCCCTGCTGGCCGGGTTGAAGGAGCTGGGCGATGTCGTCCTGACCGACATTGCCGAGGGCACGCCCCAAGGCAAGGCTCTCGACATCGCGCAGGCCGCGCCCGTTGAGGGTTTCGATGCCGTCATGGCCGGGGCAAACGATTACAGCGCCATCGCTGGCGCCGATGTCGTGATCGTCACCGCGGGCGTGCCGCGCAAGCCGGGCATGAGCCGCGACGATCTGATCGGCATCAATACCAACATCATCCGCCAGGTTGGCGAAGGCATCCGCGACAACGCTCCCGATGCGTTCGTGATCGTGATCACCAACCCGCTCGATGTGATGGTCGGGATCATGCAGCAGGTCACCGGCTTCCGGCACGAGAAGGTCGTCGGCATGGCCGGCGTGCTCGACAGCGCGCGGTTCCGGCATTTCCTCGCCGAGGAGTTCAACGTGTCGGTCGAGGATGTGACGGCCTTTGTCCTCGGTGGCCATGGCGATACGATGGTGCCGCTGCTGCGCTATTCGGCCGTGGCGGGCATCCCGGTGCCGGATCTGGTCAAGATGGGCTGGACCACGCAGGAGAAGCTCGATGCCATCGTCCAGCGTACCCGCGATGGCGGGGCCGAGATTGTCGGTCTGCTGAAGACCGCCTCGGCCTTCTATGCGCCGGCGTCCAGCGCGATCGCGATGGCGGAGAGCTATCTGCGGGACAAGAAGCGCCTGCTGCCCTGTGCGGCCTATCTCTCGGGCCAGTACGGCGTCGATGGTCTTTACATCGGTGTGCCGGTGATCATCGGTGCCGGCGGGGTCGAGCGCATTGTGGAGATCGAGTTCAACGCCGATGAGAAGGCGATGTTCGACCATTCCGTCGATGCCGTGAAGAAGCTGGTCGAAGCAACCAAGAACGTCGAAGGCTGATCGTCGGGGCCGTGGCCGCGATGGCGCCCGTTCAGCGCCTCGCGGCGGCCTCGACCTCGCGCATCACGCGCAGAAAGTTGCCGCCCCAGAGCTGGGCGATCTGGGCCTCGCTGTAACCGCGCCGCTGCAGGGCGGCGGTAACGGCGGGGCTTTCCTCCGCCCCCTGCCATCCGGTCACCCCGCCCCCGCCATCGAAATCGCTGGCAAGGCCGACATGGTCGATCCCGACGCGAGCCACCGCATGGTCGATCTGGTCGATCACATCGTCGAGATCACCGGGCGGCCATTGCGCGTCGATAGCGGCGCGCTGGGCCATGTAGACGGGACGCTTCTCCTCAGGCAGGTCACGCACCTGCACCGGCCCCCAGATGCCCCATTCCGCCGCGAGCGCGCGCAGGGCAGCGCGCCTGGCATCCGGCACCGGCCGCACGAAGCTGTCGAGCGCCACGATCTGGACCACCCCGCCGGTGGCGGCGATGGCCTCCAGCTCGGCATCGCTCATGTTGCGCGGGATATCGACGAAGGCTTTGAGCGCGTGATGGGTGGAGACGACAGGAGCGCGTGAGCGCTCGACCACCTCCATGATCGTCGCCTCCGCAGCATGGGCGAGGTCGATGAGGATGCCAAGGTCATTGGCCCTGTCCACCGCGACCCGGCCGAGATCGCTGAGCCCGCCATGCAGGGTGTCGGCATCGCCCAGATCCTGCCGCAGCACGGCGGAATCAGCCAGCTGGTTATGGCCATTATGGGTGAGGCCGAGATAGCGCACGCCGCGTGCATGGAACATGTCGAGCCGGTCGATCGCCTCGCCCAGGACATAGCCATTCTCGATGCCGATCAGGATGGCCCGGCGCCCGCCCTCGCGGATCGTGGCGATCTCGTCAGCCGAGCGCGCCAGCGCCACCCGGTCGCCATGCACGTCCAGCATCCGGTGGATCGCATCCAGCCGCGTCAGGCCCTCCATCCAGGCGGTGCGGAAGCCGGCCGCATCGCGCGGCCCCTGGCGGGTATAGACGACCAGAAAGACGGCATCGACATCGCCCGCTTCCATGGCCGCGATGTCCCATTGCGTCCAGGGCTGCAGGGTCCCGGGGTCGAGCGCAGGTGTAGCGAAATCGAGCGGAATGTCGACATGGGTGTCGACTGTCAGAAGCCGGGCGTGCAGATCATCCGCGCTGGCGGGATGTGGGGCGAGGGCGAGAACCGGCAGGGCCGCCAGCATCGCGATCAAGGCTTTCATCATCAGCATCCGTCCGGGCAAGTTTCAATCAGATGGAACCATCTGATCGGAACATTTGTCCAGACTGGCAACAGGATAGAGCGGCTTCACAGGCTCTGTCCGCGCATGACCCGCGCGTGCCAGATACCTCCGCACCCCTCGTGCATCCCGAAGCTGCCGGACCAGCGGACCTGCTGGAAATCGTCGCGGCCGTGCCGATCTCTTGCGCGCCAGATGCTTGCCTGTCGGAGCAAGGGGCAGGCGCCGGCCGTGCGAGACCGGAAGGGAAAGATCGGATGCCTGCCAAGGCCCAGACCAAGATCGTGCTGCTGCAGCCCGGGCTCTATGCCCTCGGACGCGATGCCGAGATGAACGCCCCCTCGCCGCTTCTGATCCCGCAGCCGGTGCCACGCGGCGATGGCCTCAGCGGCGCCCCGGTTCAGATCGCCGGCCCCTTGCGCGAGGGCGTGGTGGCGTTGAGCGCCAATGACCAGCTCGCCGCGATCCATGTCGAGGATCGTGCCGCAGAGATCATGCTGACCCTCTACATTCCCGAGGGCTACCCGGCCCGGGAGGTGAAGATCCAGCTGCGCCGCGTAGACCGCGAGGGGGACGCTGCCGACGGCATCGCCCAGAGCCCCGCGCGGGGGCCGAGCCCGGCCGCGCCGCTTCCGGTCGGGCTGGAGGGCCATATCGAGGATATCGGGGACATCTCGGTCGAGGCGGGCCGCTGGCTCGGCGACCCGAAGGGCCGCATGAGGATCGAGGGCTTTCGCGCCCTGTGGCCCGACCGGCCGCGCGATGTCGACCTTCAGGCCTCCTGCGTGGTGGAGGGCCTCGGCCGGATCAGCGGCATCCGCGCCGGTGGCTTCGTCGGCACGCGCCGGCGCGCGGCACCGATCGCGGCGGTCCGGTTCGACCTGGTCGAGGCGATGGCCGGCCAGTACCGGCTGGAGGTCGAGGCGGCCTTTTCCCGCTCCGGCGTGCTGCGGGGGGGGAACGGCGATGAGCTGGCCGGCAGCGGCGGGGACGACTTCCTCACCGCCCTGCGCCTGACCGTGATGGGGCCGGGCGGGGCCGCAGCCAGCCGGATCGAGGGCGAGCAGGGCCAGCCGCTCGGCTACGCACCCATCGCCACCGGCCCCGGATGGGAGCAGGTCGAGCCCGCGCCGGCAACACCCGCCACGCGCCCGCCTCCGCATCCGGCAGGCCCGGGCGGCATTCGCACCTACATCGCTGTCGATTGACCTGACACCAGTTTACCCTCGAGGGCGGCAGCATGCCGGCATGACACGGCGGAAGCCTTCATGACCTGCTGGCATCAGGCTGAATTCCGGAGCGAATTTTGCACCGCAGCAGGGGTTGACGAGGGCGCCCCGTACTGGCAAAGCATTTCATGAAACATCTGCGGTATCGGGAGATGGCGCAGGGTAGGTAGGTAGGCAGCGTGTCATGCATCCGTTCGGCCTTGTCTGATGCAGGGCGGGCGCCACGCAGGTTCAGAATTTTTTAGGAACCGGGTCGTTACACCCAAGGGGCAGCGGATCTCCGGACCGCGTTCAGGGGCCACCAGAGGAAGAGGGGCTGAGCGATGTCATCGGGTCAGGACGGAAAGCAGTTTACTGAAAACCTGAAGAACTCCGGGCTGGATCCGGAGATCGTCGCCACGATCACGCCTGTGCTCGAAACATCGACCGAAGTCATTGGCCAGAAGGTCAGTGACGGGGGGACGATCGACAGCAACACGCAGGTCGCCAATCTAACCGGCGGAAAGTTCGAGGTCAGTCTCTCCAACTCGACCAATCTTGCAATTGTCGATGCTTCGCAAGCCACTGTGAAGACGACCATTTTGCTTGGTGATCTCGGATCTCCGCTAGGCGGCAGTGCGAATCCACTTGTGGTCATCGGCGGGAGCAACGGCGATTTGGTGGGTGGCAAGACCATATCGGGCGGGCCCTCGCAGTCCGACCGTATTGCCCCGAGCATCGTGGAAACCGACGCCCGACTGATCGTCGATGGTGGCGCCGGCGATGACACCATTACCGGGGGCGGCAACAGCGACAGCATCCGGGGTGGTGAGGGCAGCGACTCCCTGACGGGCGGTGAAGGCCGCGATACCATCATCGCCGGGCCGGGCAATGACACGATCAACGCCGGCGATGACTGGGATACCGTCATCCTGCAGACCGGCCGCAACGCCTTCAACGTGGAGGTCGACAACGGCACGCTGGTGCTGACCAACAGCGTGACGGGTGCCGTCAACCGGGTCAGCCAGGCCGAGTACATCCGCTTCGAGGGCGGCAACTACAATGAACAGGGCGTGCCGCAGACCGACAGCCTGGTCATTCTGGCGCTGGCCGACGATCAGCAGGCGCAGGTCGCCCGCCTTTATGAAAGCATGCTGGGCCGTGCCGCCGACAGCGACGGCCTGCGCTTCTGGCTGAACGAGCTTCAGAACGGGCTGGCCAGCCAGGACTTCAACACCGTCATCAAGGGCATCGCCACCAGCTTTGCCCTGACACCGGAATTCGAGGCCCGCTTTGGCGAGACCAGCGACGAGCAGTTCCTGAATGCGCTTTACGCCACGGCCTTCGGCCGGACGCCGGATGCCGACGGTCAGGCCTACTGGCTGAACGAGCTGGCCTCTGGCGTCAGCCGCGCCGAAGTGGCGATGAACTTCGCGCTCTCGGCCGAAGGTCAGGAAGCCTTCGACTACATCTTCATCGTCGGCGCCAGCAACACCGACATCTCCTAAACGGAGAGCCCGCAAGGATCGAACAGGGGGCGGCTTGAGGGCCGCCCCTTATGCATGGGGCGCCCCATGGCTTCGAGCCGTAACCTTTACGGGCGCTTGCACACTGGTACCGGGACCGCAGGCGTCCCATCATGCAGGCCATGCCAGAAGCCGATTCGCCCCCCGCGGAACCCATGACCCTGGCTAGCGCCTTCTGGCCCCTGCTGAAGCAGGGCCGGAACATGGAGGCTCTCGGCCTGATCGATGCCGTCATCGGCTCGGCCGACAGCCTGTCCAACCATCTTGTCCTGCGGGCCATGGCCCTGCGCGGCAACCCTTCCCGACAGCGTGAAGCCCTTGCCCACGCGCTGATGGCCCATCTTCGCCATCCGGCAGAGCCGCAGCTTACCCTTCTGGCCGCCAATCTGCTGGAGCGCGGCGGGGCGTATCAGACGGCGCTTGCCCTGCTACGACGGCATATC
>CAZPBH010000109.1:0-7121 GCA_964584645.1 uncultured Rhodospirillales bacterium
AGATAGAGCTCGTCGGTCAGCGTGAAGCCGGCCTCCAGCCCCGCCAGCACCGGATGGGCGGCGCGCGGGGCGACATGGTGCGTCACCTCATGGGCATAGCCGGAATCGGGCCAGGCCATGCCCTTGTGCATGCCGGGAAGATAGAAGAACCGGGCCCCCACCAGCTCCGCCCAGCGCTCCCATCGCGGCCAGGCGGCGGCCGCGTGATGCAGGAACAGTATGCCCAGCCGCCCCTCGGTGAGCACGGCCTCCAGGCCCTCGACCAGCGCGCGCGGCGGATCATGGAAGCTCGGCCGCTCTGGCGCCAGGAAGTCGATCCCGCCCATGTCGTAGAAGACGAGGCTGGTGAACCCGCTCAGCGCGGCGGGGTGGATCAGATGGGCCGCGGCCGGCTGCTCCACGAAGGTCGGCGCGCAGCCCGGCACGGGCTCGAACAGCGCGCGGAAGGCTTCCCGCTCATAGGGATGGCCGCGGACCACGATCAGCGGGCGCGAGGGCGCGGTGAGGTTGAGCAGACCCATAGCCACCGGTTATCTGGTGGGTTGAAAGCGTGCAGGAAACGGCAAATCTCCGCTGCGGCGCACAAACCGGTGCCGCTCCCCGACCACCGCTCCCAGCATCATCGAGGATTGTCGTTCAGATGGATATCCGCAATGTCGCCGCGATCGTCACCGGCGGGGCCTCCGGGCTCGGTCAGGCCACCGCACGCGCGCTCGCCGAGGGCGGGGCGAAGGTCGCCCTTTTCGACGTGAATGCCGAGGCCGGGCAGCAGACGGCCGAGGAGATCGGCGGGCTCTCCCTCACCTGCGATGTCGCCGACGAGGCCAGCGTCACCGACGCCCTCGCGCAGGCCGCACAGGCCCATGGTCCGGCCCGGATCGTGGTCAACTGTGCCGGCATCGCACCCGGTGCGCGGATCGTCGGTCGCGACGGCCCGCATCCGCTGGATGTCTACCGCAAGACCATCGAGGTCAACCTGATCGGCACCTTCAACGTGCTGCGCCTCGCGGCCGAGAAGATGCAGGAGGTCGAGGCCAATGAGGACGGGGAGCGCGGCGTGATCATCAACACCGCCAGCGTGGCGGCCTATGAGGGGCAGATCGGCCAGGCCGCCTATGCTTCCTCCAAGGGCGGTGTCGTCAGCCTGACCCTGCCCGCCGCGCGCGAATTCGCCCGCTTCGGCATCCGGGTGGTGACCATCGCCCCCGGCATCCTGGAGACCCCCATGTTCAAGGGCATGAACCAGCAGGTCATCGACAGCCTGATCGAGAAGACGCTGTTCCCCAAGCGGCTCGGCCGGCCGGCGGAATATGCGAAGCTGGTGCGCTCGATCATCGACAACCCGCTGATCAACGGCGAGACCATCCGCCTCGACGGCGCCCTCCGGCTGGAGCCGAAATAGCCGATGAGCCAGCCCGGCTGGAGTGCGATCTTCCAGATCGCCTGGGTGGTGCCCGATATCGAGGCCGCCATCGCCCATTGGACGACCAGCCTCGGCGTCGGTCCGTTCTTCGTCATCCCGAAGGTGGAGCATGCCCAGGCCACCTATCGCGGGCGCCCGGTCGATCTTGCCATGCGGGTGGCGTGGGCGTTCAGCGGCCCGACCAATATCGAGCTGATCCAGCCGCTGGATGACGGCCCTTCGATGTATCGGGACTTCCTGCAGGCGCGGCCCGAGGGCGGCCAGCAGCATGTCGGTGTCTGGGTGGACGACATGGCGGCCATGGTCGCCCAGGCCGAGGCGCGGGGGCAGGCGATCGTGCAGGCGATGGAGGCCGCCAGCGGGGCGCGGGTCGCCTATCTGGACACGCAAGGGCCGCTGCCCGGCACCGTCGTCGAGCTGATCGAGCGCCACCCGGCCATCACGAGCGCCTTCGAGGCCATGCGCGCCGCTGCCGACAGCTGGGACGGCCGCGATCCGGTGCGCCGGCTGGGCTGAGCCGGCCGGCGCCCCGTGCTCAGACCGCCAGATCCCAGCCCGCGCGGGTCATCGGCAATGCGCGGATCCGCTCGCCCGAGGCGGCAAAGACAGCATTGGTGAGGGCCGCAAAGGCCGGCGGTGTGCCGACCTCGCCGACGCCGCCCGGCAGGCCGCGTTCGTTCATCCCGCCATTGATGATGGCCGTCTCGACGACCGGCGTCTCGGCCAGCGTGATCATCCGGTGGGTGTCGAAATTGACCGGCGGCATCGCCCCGCCCTCCATCTTCATCTCCCCGAACAGGGCGGCGGTCAGCGCCCAGACCGCCCCGCCCTCGACCTGCTGGCGCACCATGTCGGGGTGCAGCGCGAAGCCGGGATCGATGGCCGCCCAGAGCCGGTGCATCTTCAGGCGCTTCTCGCCCTCCACACTGACCTCCATGATCATCGCGCAGCGCGAGCCGTAGGAGGGAATGACCGAGATGCCGAGCCCGTGCTTGGCCGGCCGCTCGGCGCCGTAATCGGCCATCTCGGCGACCCTTTCCAGCAGCGCCTTGTCCCGCGGCGCGCCCTCCAGCCAGGCAAGCCGGAATTCCAGCGGATCGCGCCCCGCGGCATGGGCCATCTCGTCGACCAGCGTTTCCATGAAGAAGCCGGTCTGGGTGTAGCCCACCGCCCGCCAGAAGCCGATCGGGGTCGGAAGGTCGGTGTTGTCGGAGCTGACCCGGACATGGGCCAGCGCCTCGGTATAGGGGCCGCTGGAAAAGCCCTCCACCGAGGTCGGATCGACGCCATCGCGCAGGAAGCGCGGGTTGAACAGCGCGATCAGGCTCTGATTGGCAAGCCGGCCGTGCATGGCGACCGGCTTCCCCTCGGCATCGAGGCCGGCCCTGACCCGGGCCTTCACGGCCGGGCGGTAATAATCCTGGGCGAAATCCTCCTCCCGGCTCCACAGCAGCTTCACCGGGCGGCCCACGGCCTTCGCCGCCTCGGCCGCCTGACGCACGTAATCATCGCGCCCGCGCCGCCCGAAACCGCCGCCCAGCAGGGTGGTATGGACGAAGACGGGCCGACCATCGCCGAACACTTCGGCGACGGCCCCGGCGGTGATCGTCTGGTTCTGAGTCGGCGACCAGACCTGAACGGTGTCGCCGCGCGGATCGACAGTGGTGTTCATGGGCTCGAGACAGGCATGCGCCATGTAGGGCACCGCATAATCGGCCTCGATGACGGTGGCGGCCTGCTCCAGCGCCGCCTCGACCGTGCCGCGCTCGACCGCGATGTTGGTGTCCTGCGCCACGCCCTTGTCGAGGGCGGCCATCACATCGGCGTCACTGACGGCATGGGGGCTGGACCATTGTGGCGCCAGCGCGTCGAGCCCCTTCTTCGCAGGCCAGTAGCCCTCGGCGATGACGATCACGTCCTTCTCGGTGGTGACGACATCGACCACGCCCTTCACGGCCTTCGCCGGGGCGGTGTCGAGCGCCTCCAGCCTGCCACCGAAGACCGGGCAGGCCTTCACCGTGGCGACCAGCATGTCATCGACCTGCACATCGCTGCCGAAGACGGCCGAGCCATCGACCTTCGCCGGCAGGTCGAGCCGTGCGGGCGAGGTGCCGATCAGGGTCCATTCGGCAGGATCCTTCAGGGCGATATCGGCCGGCGGGTCGAGCCGGGCGGCGTCCCCGGCCACATCGCCATAGCTGAGCGTCCGGCCCGAGGGGGCGTGGGTCAGCTGGCCCGCCTTCGCGCTCACCTCGGCCAGCGGCACCTCCCAGCGGGTGGCGGCGGCCATGCGCAGCATCTCGCGCGCCATTGCCCCGGCTTCGCGCAGATGCACCCAGCTGCCCCAATGCGAGGTCGAGCCGCCGGTGTTCTGCATGCCGCTGGTGAAGCCGCGATTGCGCCAGACCTGCCCGTTGGGCGCATGCTCCCAGCGCACCTGCTCGAACGGCACGTCGAGTTCCTCGATGATGAGCATCGGCAGGCCGGTGGAGCTGCCCTGCCCCATTTCCGAATGATGGACCCGGCAGGTGACGATGTTGTCGGGGCTGATCGTCACCCAGGCGGTGAAGACATCCTTGTCGTCAATCTCGTTGCCAAAGGCCGGCAGCTTCGCGCGGGCCTTGCGCGGCAGCGCCAGGCTCAGCATCAGCCCGCCGCCGGCGGCAGCGCTGATGGTCATGAACTGGCGGCGGTCGAGCGCGCCCTCGGTGCGGGGGATATAACCCATGGCCCTTGCCTCCCGGGAATGTCAGCCGCACCGCGATATAAGGCGTCGCCCCGCCCGGTCCAGAATGACGGGCGCCGAATCCGCCGCTACCTGCATCGATTCCCGGCTCCGTGCCGCCCGGGATCGGGGCGGCAGCACTCAGACCGCGTTGCGCGGGCCGGTCAGGGCAGGGTTGGCCACACCGGCCTCGGGTCCGGGCAGGCTGTCCGCCGGCCGGGCGGCGGCGCGCTCGCCCTCGACGACCTTGCGCCGCAGCCCGAGGGCGGTCTCGTGCTCGCTCTCGGCCTGCTTGCGCCATTTGCGGGCATGCAGCCTTGCCTTCACCACGCCGGGCGCCTGCATCACCCCACCGACCAGAAAGCCGAGGACGAACATCACCAGCGGCATCAGGAAGCCAGGCGCGGTGACCTCCACATCGAAGGGAAACAGGCTGAAGGTCACGGGTCCGCGATTGGATACCGCGAACAGCAGCACGAACAAGGTCACCGGCACGGTGATCACCCAGCTCAACACGCGAATCATGAGGCCTCTTCGGAGCGGTTGCGCAGCATGAGAGAGGCTAGCGGGGCAGCGGCACCCACTCAAGCCCGCTCACGCCCGGTTCGAGGCTCCAGCCTTGCCGGCGCGGCGCTCGGCCGCCAGCATCTGCACGCCGGTGGCGATCCGGTTGGCCGCTTCCCGAAGCTGCGGCAGGTAACGAACCACCACCGCATCATCGTCGACGGCCGAGGGCAGATAGCGCATGGCAAGCGTGGCGAGGCACCGGTCATCGACGAGGATCGGCACGGCGATGGAGGCCATGTTGGCCCCCACCCGAGGCGTGATCGTGAAGCCCTGCTCCCGGATCTTGCGCAGATCGGCAAGGAAGCGCTCCTTGTCGTTGAGCAGGGCGCGCTCCCGGTCGCCCATGTCGACCATCATCTCGAGCAGGACTTCGGTATAGGCCTCCGGTGCCCAGGCCACCGTCACAAGGCCCGAGGAGGAGAACAGCAGCGGTGCCTGCGTGCCGGCGGGAAACTGTTCGAGGGAGAGCGGGCTGATATGGTCGGTGGAGATCCGGATCGACATCACCAGACCCATCGGCTTGGCGAGAGCGAGCGGCCAGACGACCCGGTCCGCCAGCGCCAGCACCTCCGGCTCGGCCACACTGTTGAGCCAGCTCTCCTCGTTGAAACCTTCGGAAAGCTCGCAGACCTTGGCAGTCGGCCGGAAATAGCGCCCGCCGCCATCGCGGGCGATGTAGCCTTCGGCCATCAGCGTTTCGAGCGCCCGGTTCACGCTGGTGCGCGGCAGACCGGCGCGCCGCGCGATCTCGGTCACCGACTGGGTGCCGAGATTGAGGATACGCAGGATCTCCAGCCCACGGGCGAGCGTCTGGTTGGTCTCCTTGCCCGAACCCTCCATCCCTGCCGAGCGCCCTGCATGGTGAGAGGGCGCGCGTTCACGCGCGCGCGCATCGGAGTTGAGAAAATCGGGACCGTCTGGCATGGCGACAGAAAAGGGTAGGATGGCGCCGGCCCGTGACCAGTCCCCGGACAAATATTTTCGGTTGTCGAAACGATCTGCCCTGCAACCGGATGCCCCAGGCCGTGCGCGAGGCTGGACGAGGGGGCGCGAATGTGTAGGATGCCGCCCTTCGCATCCGTCGCCACGGTTTTCTGACCATGAACGCAATGAACGACCAAGCTGCAGCGCCCGGCCCGCTAATGGCCGGCAAGCGCGGCGTCATCATGGGTGTGGCCAATGAGCGGTCGATCGCCTGGGGGATCGCCGAGCAGCTGGCCCGCCATGGTGCTGATCTCGCCTTCACCTATCAGGGCGAGGCGCTGGAAAAGCGGGTGCGTCCGCTGGCCGAACGGGCTGGCTCGGATTTCGTGATCCCCTGCGATGTGACCGATGATGCCGGGCTGGATGCGGCCTTTGCCGAAATGGGCGCGCGCTGGGAGGGTCTCGACTTCGTCGTCCACGCCATCGCCTTTTCCGACAAGAGCGAGCTGGACGGGCGCTATCTGAACACCAGCCGTGCCAATTTCGCGCGCACGCTGGACATCTCCGCCTACAGCTTCACCGCGGTCGCCCAGCGCGCTGTGCCGATGATGAAGGCTGGCGGCAGCCTGCTGACGCTCACCTATTACGGGGCAGAGCGGGTGATGCCGCATTACAACGTGATGGGGGTCGCCAAGGCCGCCCTGGAGGCCAGCGTGCGCTATCTGGCGGCCGATCTGGGCCGTGAGGGCATCCGGGTGAACGCCATCTCGGCCGGGCCGATCAAGACGCTGGCAGCCAGCGGTATCGGCGATTTCCGCTACATCCTGAAATGGAACGAACTCAACGCGCCGCTGAAGCGCAACGTCACCCAGGCCGAAATCGGGGGAAGTGCGCTTTTCCTGCTGAGCGATCTGGGCTCGGGCGTGACGGGCGAGGTGCTGCACGTCGATGCGGGCTATCACACCGTGGGCATGGTCGCCGTCGACGAGGAGGCGGCGCGAGGTACCGCCAGCCTGCTGCAGAGCCTGATCGGGAACGGCGGCTGAAGCCGCACCCTGCATGAGCGGCAACGGCTTCGGTCATCTTCTGCGCTTCACCACCTTCGGGGAAAGCCACGGGACCGCCATCGGCGCGGTGGTCGAGGGCGTGCCGCCGCGCCTGGCCCTGAGCGAGGCGGATATCCAGCCCTTTCTGGACCGGCGTCGGCCAGGCCAGTCGCGCTTCGTCACCCAGCGCCAGGAGGCCGACAGGGTCGAGATCCTCTCCGGCACCTATGAGGGCCAGACGACCGGCACGCCGATCGGGCTGCTGATCCGCAACACCGACCAGCGCAGCAAGGATTACGGCGCCATCGCCGACCAGTTCCGGCCGGGCCATGCCGATTTCACCTATCAGGCCAAATACGGCATTCGCGACCCGCGTGGCGGCGGCCGTTCCAGCGCGCGGGAAACCGCAATGCGTGTGGCGGCCGGGGCCATCGCC
>CAZPBH010000110.1:0-7007 GCA_964584645.1 uncultured Rhodospirillales bacterium
CGGGTCGAGATCGAGCGCAGCACATGGCGGGCCCGTGACCTGCCCTTTGAGCGCCGCTCGGACGAACTCGACGCGCTGCTGACCGCGGAGCGCTGGCTGTCATGACCGGCCGGAACGATTTTCTCCCCGGCTCGGTGCGCCTTGTCGGCGCCGGCCCGGGCGACCCCGACTTGCTCACGATCCGCGCCCTGCACGCGCTGCAGGGGGCCGATGTCGTGATGCATGATGCGCTCATCGCGCCCGAGATCCTCGATCTCGCCGGCCCGCAGGCGCGCCTCGAACATGCCGGCAAGCGCGCCGGCGATCCGGCCTCGACACAGCTTCGGATCAACCAGCGGATGATCGCGCTGGCCCGCGCCGGCAATCGTGTTGTCAGGCTCAAGAGCGGCGATCCGCTGGTGTTCGGCCGCGGCGGGGAAGAAGCACTCGCCCTGCAGGCCGCCGCCATCCCCTTCGAGATCGTGCCGGGGCTCTCGGCCGGGCTGGGTGGCACGGCACACGCACGTATCCCGCTGACCCATCGCCATCTGGCCTCGAGCGTCACCTTCGTGACCGGGCATCATGCCGCGAACATGGCCGAACTCGACTGGCAGGCGCTCGCACGGGCCAGCCACACGCTTGTCCTTTATATGGGGCGCCGGCGTCTGGCGGAGATTGCCGCCTCCCTGATCGCCGCAGGCCGACGCTCCGATGAACCGGTGGCCCTGCTGGCCGATGTCACCACCCCGCGCGAACGACGCATCATCACCACCCTCGCGCAGGCGAGCGAACGCGTGGGCGAGCTGCCGCGTGAGGCCGCTGTCCTGATCGTGATCGGCCCGACCGTGCCGCTCGCCGACTTGCTGGGCTCGGCGCCGCTCGATTCCATCACCCCTGTCACCGGCCCGCAGGCCCTGCCCGCCAACGAGATCCGTGCATGACCGCTCCCAAGCTCCCCGCGACCGCCCCCTTCCAGCCGCAGGAAATTGACGCGCTGAACGCCGTCATCAGCCGCTCCAGCCCCGATCAGAGGGCCTGGCTTTCGGGCTTCCTTGCCGGCTATGCGGCAGCAACCGACGGATCGGCCCTGCAGGCTGCCGCCCCTGCCGCTGCCGCAAAGCCCAAGGTGCCGCTGACGATCCTCTATGCAACCGAGAGCGGCAACAGCGAGGCGCTGGCCGATCAGGTCAGGAAGGACGCCGCGAAGCAGGGCTTCAAGCCGACCATCGTCGACATGGCCGAGGCCGATTGGGCCGAGCTTTCGGGGGCAGAGAACCTGCTCGTGCTGGCCGCCACCTGGGGCGAGGGCGATCCGCCCGAACGCGCGGCGGAGGCCTATCACGCGCTGTTTGCCGAGGAGGCGCCGCGCTTCGAGAACACACGCTTTTCCGTGCTGGCGCTGGGTGACCGGAGCTATCCCGAATTCTGTGCCGTGGGCCGGAAACTGGACGAGCGGCTGGAGGCGCTTGGCGGTACGCGGATTGCTGAGCGGGTCGAATGCGATGTTGATTTCGAGGACCCGGCGGCCCGGTGGATGAAGAGTGCGCTCGACAACCTGGTGAAGGAAACCGGGCTGGGCGGGGAAGCTCCGGGCTCAGTCATCCATGTCGATTTTGCCGGCGGCGAGGCGGGCGTTTCGGCCTATTCCAAGGCCAACCCCTTCCCGGCCGAGATTCTCGAACGCGCGGTGCTGACCAGCAGCCGCTCGACCAAGACGACCTTCCATATCGAGCTCGGCCTCGAAGGCTCGGGCCTCACCTATCAGCCGGGCGATGCGCTGGGCATCGTGCCGACCAACGATCCCGCCGTAGCGGTGGCGCTGGCCGAGGCGGCCGGTCTGGGTGGCGATACCGCGCTGATCGAGAAACTGACCACCTCGCACGATCTGGCCACGCTCTCGGCCCATGCGATCCAGACCTATGCCGAGCTGGTGGGGGACAGCACCATCGCGGCGAAAGCCGATGATGCCGCCTATCTCGCGGCCAACCATCTGGTCGATTTCCTGCGCGACCATCCGGCCGAGCTGAGTGCTGCACAGCTGACCGGCTGGCTGCGCCCGCTGCAGCCGCGCCTCTACTCGATCGCCAGCGCCATGGAGGAAGTGGGTGAGCAGGCCGATCTGCTGATCGCGGCCCTGCGTTACGAGCTGAACGGCGAACAGCGCGGCGGGGTGGCCTCGCTCGACCTGCTCGAGCGGCGCAAGAAGGGCGGCGAGGTGCCGGTCTACATCAAGCCGAACAAGCATTTCCGCCTGCCTGCCGATGGCGACACACCGATCATCATGATCGGGCCGGGCACGGGTGTGGCACCCTATCGCGGCTTCCTGCAGGCGCGCCGCGCCGCCGGTGCAGCCGGGAAGAGCTGGCTCTTCTTCGGGGAGCAGCACTACACCCACAGCTTCCTCTACCAGCTCGACTGGCAGGACTTCATGAAGGACGGCGCGCTGACGAAGCTGGATGTCGCCTTCAGCCGCGACCAGCCGGAAAAGGTCTATGTCCAGCACCGCCTGTGGCAGCGGCGGGCCGAGGTCGATGCCTGGCTGCGCGAGGGCGCGCACCTCTACATCTGCGGCGACGAAAAGCAGATGGCCAAGGACGTGCAGGCCACGCTGATCGACATCATCGCCGAGCAGCGCGGGCTGGAGCGCGAGGCCGCCGAGGCCGAGCTGAACGCCCTGCGCAAGGATGGGCGCTATCAGAAGGACGTCTATTGATGAGCCGCCCCGCACGCCTCCAGGATGAGGGTGAGACGGTGCCCGGCTTCGACATTGCCACGCTGAACAGCACCTTCGCCGACCGCCCGACAAGGGAGATGCTGGGCGCGCTGTTGCTGGAGATCGCCCCCGGACGCACGGCCGTCATCGCCTCCTTCGGGACGGAAACGGCGGTCATGCTGCAACAGGTGGCGCGCATCGATCCGGCCACCCCCGTGCTCTTCCTCGACACTGGCAAGCTGTTCGACGAGACCCTGCGCTATCGCGACGAGCTGATCGCCCATTTCGGGCTGAGCGATGTGCGCAGCCTGACGCCCGAGCCGCTCGACCTCAAGGCCGAAGACCCGGAAGGCGACCTCTGGTCGAAGGTCCCGGACCGCTGCTGCGCCATCCGCAAGACCTGGCCTCTGGACAGGGCGCTGGAGGGGTTCGATGCGCGCATTACGGGGCGCAAGCGCTTTCAGGCCGCGACCCGCAAGCAGATCGACCTGTTCGAGCAGGACCGGCATGGCCGCCTTGTCGCCAACCCGCTGGCGCATTGGTCAGCCGAGGACATCCAGGATGCCTTCCTCGCCTTCGACCTGCCGCGCCATCCGCTGGAGGCGCAGGGCTATCGCTCGATCGGCTGTGCCCCCTGCACCGCACCAGTCGCCGCCAATGAGGATGCCCGGGCCGGCCGCTGGCGCGGTTTGGACAAGATCGAATGCGGAATTCACTTTGACATCTGACGAAAGCCTCAAACCCATGGATCATCTCGACCATCTCGAGAGCGAGAGCATCTTCATCCTGCGCGAGGCCTTCGCGGCCTTCAAGAAGCCGGCGATGCTCTGGTCGCTCGGCAAGGATTCCAACGTCATGATCTGGCTGGCGCGCAAGGCCTTCCTGGGTCGTGTGCCCTTCCCGGTCTGCCATCTGGACACCGGCAAGGAGTTTCCCGAGACCTACGCCTTTCGCGACAGATACGTCCCGGAATGGGGGCTCGAGCTGATCGCCGATGCCTGCCCGCCGATCGAGGCCATCGACCCCACCCTGCCCCCGGCGTCACGCTTTGCCGCGCGCAAGAGTGCGGGCCTGAAGGCGCTGCTGACCGATTACGGCTTCGACGGCATCATCGCCGGAATCCGCCGCGATGAGCAGGCGACCCGGGCGAAGGAACGCGTGTTCAGCCCGCGCGCGCTCGATGGGCAGTGGGACATCCGCAACCAGCCGCCCGAGTTCTTCGATCATTACAACACCGACTTCCCGCCCGGCACGCATGTGCGGGTGCACCCGCTGCTGCATTGGACGGAAATCGACATCTGGCGCTACATCCAGCGTGAGGGGATCCCGGTCGTGCCGCTGTACTTCGCAAGGGACGGCAAGCGCTTCCGCTCGCTCGGCGAGGAAGGCATCACCTTCCCCATCGACAGCCATGCCGACAGCATCGACGCGATCATCGAGGAGCTGAGTGCCACACGCACCGCCGAACGCTCGGGTCGCGCGATGGACCACGAAGCGGAGGACGCGTTCGAGCGCCTGCGCACCCACGGCTACATGTAAGGAAAGTCCGCAGATCATGGACACCACACGCCCCCTGCCCATCGTCATCACCGGTCATGTCGACCATGGCAAGTCGACCCTGATCGGCCGTCTTCTCAACGATACCGGCACCCTGCCCGAGGGCCGGGTCGACCAGATCAAGCGTGATTGCCAGCGTCGCGGCGTGCCCTTCGAATGGTCGTTCGTCATGGACGCCCTGCAGGTCGAGCGCGACCAGGGCATCACGCTCGATACCACGCGCATCTGGTTCAACTCCGTCGAGCGCAGCTATGTGATCATCGACGCCCCCGGCCATGAGCAGTTCCTGCGCAACATGATCACCGGTGCGGCCTCGGCCGATGCGGCGGTGCTCGTGGTCGACGCCAAGGAAGGGGTGAGCGAGCAGACCCGCCGCCATGCCTATCTGCTGCATCTGCTGGGCGTGCATCAGGTGATCGTTGCCATCAACAAGATGGATGCGGTCAACCATGCCGAAGGCACCTTCGACGAGGTGGCAGCCGAGATCCGCGCATATCTCAACCGTCTGGGCCTGCCGGTGCTGAACGTGCTGCCGATCGCAGCCAAGACAGGGGCCAATGTCGTCGCCCCGGCGCTGGAGATGAACTGGTGGCACGGCCCGACCCTGCTGGATGCGCTGGACGGGCTGCAGGCCCGGACCGCCCCGGTCGACACGCCGGTGCGCTTTCCGGTTCAGGACGTCTACCGGGTTGATGATCGCCGGGTGCTTGTGGGTCGTCTGGAATCCGGGCGCCTCAAGGTCGGGGACGAGCTGCGCTTCGAGCCCATCGGGCGCAATGCCAAGGTGACGAAGATCGAAAGCTGGAACCAGGTCGCCCCGATCGCGGTCCAGGCCGGCCAGTCCATCGCCATCAGCCTCGACCGTGATCTTTTCGTCGAACGCGGTGCCATCGCGGTCGACCCCGCGACCCCGGCCGAACGGGCCAGCCGTATCGCCGCCCGCCTGTTCTGGCTGGACGAGCGCCCGCTCGCCGCCGGCGATGCGATCACGCTCAAGCTCAACACCGCGCGCTACACCGTGACGGTGGAGCAGGTGCACCGGGTCATCGACCCCGAGACGCTGGACCACAAGCCGGCCGAGGCCCTGCACGCCAACCAGATCGCCGATGTCGAGCTGCGCTGCCGGATGCCGATCACCTTCGATCCGGTCGACGATCAGCCGCGCACGGGCCGGGGCGTGCTGGTCCGCGACCACCGTGTCGTGGGTGGTTGTGTGGTGCTGCACGAGGCCGAGCAGGAGCGCAATCTGGCGGAAGTGCCGGCCAGCGTGACGGCCGCGGAAGTGGCCGGTTCGAACGGTCACAAGGGCGCCGTTTTCTGGCTGACGGGGCTTTCGGGCGCCGGCAAGTCGGCCTTGGCCATGGCTGTGCGTCGCCGGCTGTTCGAGCGCGGCCGTCAGGCCTTCGTGCTGGATGGCGACAATCTGCGCTTCGGGCTCAACCGCGATCTGGGCTTCTCGCCCGATGAGCGGGCCGAGAACATCCGCCGCACCGCCGAGGTCGCCAAGCTGATGGCCGATAGCGGGCAGATCGTCATCGTCGGGCTGATCTCCCCGATGCGGGCCGACCGGGCGCATGCGCGTGGCATCGTCGGTGATGATTTCCACGAAATCTATGTGGATGCCGATCTCGCGACCTGTGAGGCGCGCGACCCCAAGGGCCTCTATGCCAAGGCACGCGCCGGCCATATCCGCGAATTCACCGGGATCGATGCACCCTATGAGCCGCCGATCGAGGCCGAGCTGGTCATCCCGACCGGTCAGCTCAGCCTGATGAGCTCGCTCGACCTGCTCGACGATTTCATCGAGCAGAAAGTGGCGATCTCGCGCCGCACGACCCACCGCATCGACAGCGCACGCTGAACGGACCCTACGCCATGAGCGACGAAACCAAACCTCAGCTCTCCCGCAACGAAGGCCTGAAGGAAGCCAGCAAGGGCCTGCGCGGAACCATCAAGGAAGGCCTCCTTCAGGTCGAGACCGGGGCGCTGAGTGAGGACGACACCCAGCTGACCAAGTTCCACGGGCTCTACCAGCAGGATGACCGCGATCTGCGGGCGGAACGGCGCAAGACACGGATGGAGAAGGCTTTCTCCTTCATGATCCGGGTGCGCGTGCCAGGCGGGGTTGCCACGCCGGCGCAATGGCTGGCGATGGACGAGATCGCGACCACGCTCGCCAATGGCACCTTGCGACTGACCACCCGTCAGGCCTTCCAGTTCCATGGCGTGCTCAAGACCAACCTCAAGCGCACCATGCAGGAGATCAACGCCAGCCTGCTCGACACGCTGGCCGCCTGCGGTGACGTCAACCGGAACGTCATGGCGCCGGTCAATCCGGAGCATTCCACCGTGCACGCCGAGGCTGTCGATCTCGCTTGCCGGATCAGCGATCATCTCTCGCCCCGTACCAGCGCCTATCACGAGATCTGGCTGGATGGCGAAGAGATGGTCTCGACCAAGGGCGAAGCTGGCGCGGATGAGGAGCCGATCTACGGCAAGACCTATCTGCCCCGCAAGTTCAAGACCGTGGTGGCGGCGCCGCCGATCAACGATGTGGATGTGTTCGCCCATGATCTGGGCTTCATCGCGATCGCCGAAGGTGACAGGGTCGTCGGCTGGAACGTGACGGTGGGCGGCGGCATGGGCACCACCCATGGCGAGCTCAACACCTTTCCACGCACCGCTGATGTGATGGGCTTCTGCACGCCCGAGCAGGCCCTCACCGTGGCCGAGCATGTCGTGACCGTGCAGCGCGACT
>CAZPBH010000111.1:0-1033 GCA_964584645.1 uncultured Rhodospirillales bacterium
TGTAGGGGAAATCCTCCTTGGAAGGCAGCAGCGGGTGCAGCGCGCGCCAGGCCAGCTTGCCATGGCCGATCTCGCGCCGGCCCGGGCTGCCGACACGGCCCGTCTCGCCCACCGAATAGGGCGGGAAATTGTAGTGCAGCATGAAGTGCTGGCGGTATTCGCCTTCCAGCGCGTCGATGATCTGCTCATCCTGCCCGGTGCCGAGCGTGGTCACCACGAGCGCCTGGGTCTCGCCCCGGGTGAACAGGGCCGAACCATGGGCAAGCGGCAGCACGCCGACCTCGGCCACGATCGGGCGAACATCGCTGGTCGTGCGGCCGTCGATACGGTTGCCGGTATCGAGGATCTGGCCGCGCACGATGTCGCTTTCGACCGATTTGGCGGCGTCGGCCACCTGGTTCTGCGTGACCTCTTCGCTGACCAGCGCCTCCAGGGCCTTCTGCTTGGCCACGTTGATCTTTGCCTGCCGCTCCTGCTTGACGGTCTCGGCATAGGCGGCCTTGAGGTCCTCGCCGATCACCTCGCGGACCTTGTCGGCCAGCGCCTTCTTGGCCGTACCGGTATCGGGCAGCTCCCACGGGTCCTTGGCGCACATCTCGGCCAGCTCGATGATGGCGCCGATGACCGGCTGGAAATTCTCCCAGCCGAAATTGACGGCACCCAGCATGATCTCCTCGGAAAGCTCGTTGGCTTCCGATTCCACCATCAGCACGCCTTCCGCCGTCCCGGCGACGACGAGGTCGAGCTGGCTGTCGGGCATGTTCGGGGCGGTCGGGTTGAGCACGTACTTGCCATCGATATAGCCGACGCGCGCGGCCCCGATCGGCCCCATGAAGGGCAGGCCGGAAATGGTCAGCGCGGCCGAGGCGCCGATCATGGCAACGATGTCGGGATCATTTTCCAGATCATGGCTGACGACGGTGCAGATCACCTGGGTGTCGTTGCGGAAGCCGGGCACGAACAGGGGCCGGATCGGGCGGTCGATCAGGCGGCTCGTCAGGGTTTCCTTTTCCGTCGGCCGGCCTTCGCGCTT
>CAZPBH010000111.1:1043-1461 GCA_964584645.1 uncultured Rhodospirillales bacterium
GATCTTGCCCGCGGCGAAGGCCTTTTCCTGATACAGGCACATCAGCGGGAAGAAATCGACGTCGGGTTTCGGTTTCTTTTCGGCGACGACGGTGCACAGCACCACGGTCTCGCCCATGCGGGCCATCACGGCGCCATCGGCCTGACGGGCGACCTTGCCGGTCTCGAGGGTGAGTTCAGTCTCCCCCCATTGAATGGTCTTCTTGTAGACGTTGAACATCCTATGTCCTTCTTCGCTCACGCTTTGTCCCTTGGGTTCTGCGTGGAGTTACAGCCTGTCAGGCGCGCGCTGGCAAGAGCGGATCGTCCTGAGGGCGGGTGATGACCTGGTTGGCGGCCATCAAGCGATGACCCCGGCCGCCGGTTCGGGCGATCGGGGTCGCAGATGGGTGGGGCCTCAGCGGCGGATACCCAGCCTT
>CAZPBH010000111.1:1471-6919 GCA_964584645.1 uncultured Rhodospirillales bacterium
GCCTTTCGATCAGCGTTTCGTAACGCTGCTGGCTCTTGCCCTTGAGGTAGTCCAGCAGGCGGCGGCGCTGGCCCACCATCACCAGCAGGCCCCGTCGGCTATGCTTGTCGGTATGGTGGGTCTTGAGGTGTTCGGTCAGGTTGGTGATGCGCTCGGTCAGGATCGCGATCTGGACTTCGGGGCTGCCGGTATCGCCGGCCTTGGTACCGTAGTCCTGGATGAGTTCCTGCTTGCGTTCAGCGGTAATCGACATGTGCCTTGGGTGCTCCATCGACATCGGGTGAAGGGGCAGGGCGCCAATTGGCCGCCCTCTCTGTGTCTCGGCCTGCGGCCTCCTCAGGCGGGGTTGAAGATCCGGACAGGGCGGATCTCCGCCCCCTCCAGCCGGGCCAGGGCCACCAGGCGCGTGCCTTCGGTTGCCCGCACGATGCCATCGGCACCGCAGCCCTCCCGCAAGCTGGCCAGACGCTCGCGATCCTGACGTTTCAGGAACCCGACCGGCTGGCCCTGTCTGAGCCGAAAGGCCTCCATCTCCGTCAGGCGCACGGCCGGGATGTCGTCCAGCACGGCGTCGACGGGCAGAAGGAAATCAAGACTGTCCTCCGCCGCCTCCAGAGCTTCGAGCGTCACCGCTCCGGCCCGGGTGAACGGCCCCACAGCCTCACGCGTCAGCTTTGCGACATGGCCCTCGGTGCCAAGGACCCGGGCAAGGTCGCGCGCCAGCGCGCGCACATAGAACCCCTTGCCGCAGCGCAAGGCAAGCGTGGCGTGGTCGGGGTCGGGTATGTCGAGGACGGAAAGCTCGAAAACGTCGACCTCGCGCGCCTCATGCTCGAAGGCAACACCGTCGCGGGCAAGGTCATAGGCACGTTCGCCGTCGATCTTCAGGGCCGACACCCGCGGCGGTATCTGGCTGATGGTGCCAAGGAAGGCCGGCAGGGCAGCGTGCAGGGCCTCGGCCTCAGGGCGGTGAGGGCTGGTGGCGATGGCCTCGCCCTCGGCGTCATCGGTATCGGTGCGGATGCCCCAGCGGATGGTGAAGCTATAGCGCTTTTCCCGGTCCTGCATGTAGCCGACCGTCTTGGTGGCCTGACCCAGGGCCACCGGCAGCACGCCATCGGCCATCGGGTCGAGCGTGCCGGCATGGCCCGCCTTCTGCGGCTGCACGATGCTCTTCAGCCGGCCCAGCGCCTGGGTTGAGGTCAGGCCCAGCGGCTTGTCGAGATTGATCCAGCCGTCGATGGGACGGCCGCGGCGGCGCCGTGCCATCAGTCGATATCCTCCTCATCGGCGGAGGCCTCGAGATCGCGACGGACCTTGGGGCTGTTCAGGGCACGCTCCAGAGCTGCGGCGGCCTCGAAGCGTGTATCGGGCGCGAAGCGCAGCCGCGGGGCGTGACGCAGTCGCACCTTCCGGGCCACCTCGGTCCTCAGATAGCTCGACGCGCGGTTGAGGGCGGCGGTCACGGGCTCCAGCGCCTCCCCGCCCAGCGTCATGATGAAGGCGGTGGCGTTCTTCAGGTCCGGGCTGATCTCGACCTCGCTCACCGTGATGGGTACCCGCTGCAGGTCGGGATCACGGAAGTGCCCCTCGCGCATCAGCTCGGCCAGCGTGTGGCGGATCTGTTCGGCCACGCGCAGCTGGCGCTGGCTTGGCCCCTGGCCGCGAGCATCGGTTGATGACATGCCTCACCCCTGTAACGTCATGCACGCGCGCCCCGGGCCTGCCCGAAGGCGGCCGGGATCACCGTGCCATCGCGGTGCCTGCCCCTCAGAGGCTCCGCTGCACTTCCTCGATCTCGAAGGCTTCGATCACGTCGCCTTCCTTGATGTCGTCGTAATTCTCGAAGGCCATGCCGCATTCGGTGCCCTCGCGAACTTCCTTCACCTCGTCCTTGAAGCGCTTGAGTGTCTTCAGGGTCCCCTCATGGACGACGACATTGTCGCGCAGCAGGCGGACCCCGGCGCCGCGCTTGACCAGCCCCTCGGTGACATAGCACCCGCCGACCTTGCCGACCTTGGAGATGTTGAAGACCTGGCGGATCTCGGCATAGCCGATGAACACCTCCTTGCGTTGCGGGCTCAACATGCCCGAGAGCAAGGCCTCCATCTCGTCGATCAGGGTGTAGATCACCGAATAGTACCGGATCTCGAGGCCTTCCTGACGCGCCAGGTCGCGGGCCTGCGGGTTGGCGCGCACGTTGAAGGCCAGGATCATGCCATCGGAGGCCTTGGCGAGGTTGATGTCGCTTTCGCTGATCGCACCCACGCCGGTGTGCAAGATGCGGATGGCGATTTCCTCATGGTCTTCCGTGAGCTTTTCCAGCGCGGCCGCGATCGCCTCGACCGAGCCATGGACATCGCCCTTGAGAACGACACCCAGCTCCTGCTTCGCGCCGCTCTTGATCTGGTCGAACATCGATTCGACCGATCCGCGTGCTGCCACCGCCGCCGTCTTCTCGCGCTTCTTGCGCTGGCGGAATTCGCTGATGTCGCGGGCCCGTGCCTCGGTCTCGACGACAATGAACTCGTCGCCAGCCCCCGGGGTGCCGTTGAGGCCCAGCACCTCGACCGGCACGGACGGACCGGCGGCGTCCACCTGCTCGCCCCGGTCATTCAGGAGTGCCCGCACCCGGCCCCATTCATCGCCGGCGATGAAGGCATCTCCGACCTTGAGCGTGCCGGTGGAGATCAGGACCGTCGCGACCGATCCCCGGCCCCGCTCGATCTTGGCCTCGACGACCGTCCCGCGCGCCTCGCGCTCGGGATTGGCCTTAAGTTCCAGCAGCTCGGCCTGCAGGAGGATGGCCTCCTCCAGCTTGTCGAGCCCGGCGCCGGTCTTGGCCGAGACATCCACCGACAGGGTTTCGCCGCCCATCTCTTCCACAACGATCTCATGCTGCAGGAGGTCCTGACGCACGCGCATCGGATCGGCCCCTGGCAGGTCGCATTTGTTGACGGCGATGATGGTCGGCACGTTGGCCGCCCGCGCATGGTTGAGAGCCTCGATGGTCTGGGGCATCACGCTGTCGTCCGCAGCCACGACGATCACCGCCACATCGGTGACCGTGGCGCCGCGGGCGCGCATCTGGGTGAAGGCCGCATGGCCCGGCGTGTCGAGGAAGGTGATCTGCCGACCGTCGGACAGCGTCACCTGATAGGCACCGATATGCTGGGTGATGCCGCCGGCCTCGCCGCTGGCGACGTCGGTCTTGCGCAAGGCGTCGAGCAGCGAGGTCTTGCCATGGTCGACATGGCCCATGACCGCAACGATGGGCGCACGCGGCGCCAGAGCTTCGGCCACATCCTGGGTCATCTCGATCCCGGTCTCGACATCGGCTTCCGACACACGCCGCGCCTTGTGGCCGAATTCCTGGGTGAGGAGCTCGGCCGTGTCGGCGTCGATCGACTGGGTGATGGTCGCCATCACACCCATCCTCATCAGCGCCTTGACCACATCACCGGCGCGTTCGGCCATACGGTTGGAGAGCTCCTGCACCGTGATGGCGTCCGGGATCGTCACCTCGCGCACCTGCTTGGCCTGCGGGGCCTCGGCGGCCATGCGCTGACGTTCGCGTTCCCGCGCCCGACGCACACTGGCCAGCGACCGCACACGCTCATCGCCCTCGCCGGCGTTAAGGGCCTCGGTGACCGTGATCCGGCCGGCCTTGCGCGGCGCGCTGCGGGTGGTGCGGGTCGGCGGGGTGCGTCCCGGCGTGCTTCGGCGGCCACGCTTGCGCCGTTCCTCGCTGTCTTCATCCCCCTCGAGCGCCTGCATCTTGGCAGCCGCAGCCTGGCCTGCACGGTCGGCAACCTGTCGGCGTTGCTCTTCCTGGCGCGCAGCTTCCTCTCCGGCCTTCTTCTTGGCCTCCAGCTCGGCCCGGCGCTTCTCGGCCTCGCCCTTGGCGGCTTCTTCAGCTTCGCGCATGGCGCGCAGTTCGGCCTCTTCGCGGGCACGAATGTCATCGACCGCCACCCCTTCGCGCGCCGCCCGGGCCTCGATCGGCTCGGCCGGTTTCGCCGGTGCTGCGGGCGTTTCCGTCGTTTCCGCCGGTCCGGCAGCCGGTTCGGGCTTCTCGGCCTCGACCTGCTTCTCGCGTTCGCGCGCGGCATCGGCCGCCGCTTCGCGGATAGCCTGCAGCCGCGCCTCGCGTTCCTCGCTGGTCAGGGCCCGGATCTTGCGGCCGCTCTCCCCGGCGGGGGCGGCGTCCTTCTCCTGCACCGGTGGCGGCGTGGTGGCCGGCTTCTCCGCCGGTGCCGGCGCTTCGCCCGCCTTCAGGTCGATGCTGCGCTTCTTGCGCTTCATCTCGACCTGCACGGCCTTGGAGCGCCCATGGCTGAAGCTCTGCCGGACCTGGCCGGTATCGCCCGCCCCGCGCTTCAGCTCAAGCTTGCTGCGACCGCCCAAGGTCAGACGCTTCTTCTGTTCGGTTTCCTGGTTTTCAGCCATTGCGTCTTTCTCGTTCGCCTTGTTCTGCGGCAGGTTCGAATGCGCTCAGCCGCCCGGAAGCCCGCGCAAGCTGGTCGACAAAGGGCCCGGGATCAACCCCGAGATGTACAGCCGGCGATGCCGCACCTGCGGCAGCCGCCAGATCGGTGGCGCTGACGGGCAGGACAAGCGCAGGGCATGCCAGCAGCCGGTCAAGTTCATCCCGGGTAACGGGTGAGCCATCACATGCGTGAAGGATCAGCGCTGGCCCCCTGCGGGCCCGGGCTGCGGCTTCGAGCTTGCCGCGACCCAGCCTCAGGGCACCGGCGCGCCGGGCGAGGCCGATCCGGTCCAGAAGCTGGCGCCGCAAGCCGTCGGCCAGCTGATCCTCAAGGTCCTGATCGACCTCCACCTGCTGGCGAAAGGCGCGCGCGAAATGGCGCCGTGTGCGCGCTTCCGCCACAAGCTGGCGTCTGCACAGAACCCAGGCGCCGCGTCCCGGCAGACGCTGGTCGAGATCGGGAACGACCCGGCTCGCCCCAGCCATCACAAAGCGGATCAGCGCGCCCGGCGGGTGACGTTCGCCCGTGACGATGCAGCGCCGCAGGGTGGCCTTGCGCGCATCCCGTCCGCTGTCGAGCAGATCCTCGAGCGCGTCGTCAGGCGTTGACGTGACCTCCGGGTGCAGGCCCGATCGAGGCCCTCCGGGATGGGGAGACAGGGAAACCGGCATGAGGGGGGGGCCTCATGGTGCTCACGGCGCGGTGTCGCCCGAAGGCGCGCCCGTGCTGCCATTTGTACCATTCCCGGTGCCGGCCAGTTCGCCGGAGGCCGGGCTCTCGCCTGCCGTCGTCGTCTCCTCTTCATCATCGAACCATGTGCTGCGGATGGCCATGATCATGGCTTCCGCCTGCTCGGCCGTCAGCTTGTCGGTGCCCACGATCTCAAGCAGTTCGTCGGTCGCCAGATCGCCCAGATCGTCGGGCGTGCGCACCTCGCTTTCGCCCAGCGCCACGAGGC
>CAZPBH010000112.1:0-6887 GCA_964584645.1 uncultured Rhodospirillales bacterium
ACCAGACAAATTTTCCGATCAGATGATTCCGTCTGATCGGAATTTGCTCTAGCCGGCTTCACGCCGGATCGGCGACATGGGTGATCATCTTGCCGATATTGCGGCCGGTAAACAGGCCCTGCAGGCTGCCGGGCAGTTCCTCGAACCCCTCCAGTACGGTCTCGTGCGGCTGCATGTGGCCGGCCTTCACCCATTCAGCCATGGCGGCGATGGCCTCGGGAAAGCGCTCCATGTAGTTGAGGACCAGAAAGCCCTGCATGGTCGCGTTCTTGAGGATCAGCAGCATGTAGTTGCGCGGCCCGTTTTCCACGGCCCAGCTGTCATAGCCATGGGAGATGCCACCGCAAATCGCGATCCGCGCGTTCATGGCGAGATTGTCGAGGGCGGCTTCCAGCAGGTCCCCGCCGACATTGTCGTAATAGAAGTCGACGCCGTCGGGGGCGAGTTCCTTCACCTTCGCCGACACCCCGCCCTGCTTGTAGTCGATGGCGGCGTCATAGCCGCCCTTTTCCGTCAGATAGGCGCATTTCTCCGACCCTCCGGCGATGCCGATGACCTTCGCCGCACCCTTGATGCGGGCGATCTGCGCGGCTGCCAGCCCTGTCGCCCCGGCCGCACCGGAGATCAGGACGATATCGCCTTCCTTGACCTTGCCGACCTCTGTGACGCCGAAATAGGCGGTCAGGCCGGTGATGCCGAAAAGCGAGAAGGTCCAGGTCAGCGGCATTGAGGGGTCGATCTTGCGCAGCGGCAGATGCGTGTCGCTCTTCGTCACATGATGCGTTTCCCAGGCCATCGTGCCGGTGACGATATCGCCGGGTGCGAAATTCGGATCGTTCGAGGAGACGACCTGGCCGATGGCACCGGCCCGCATCGGGGACCCGATGGCAACGGGTTCGATATATCCGCCTTCTTCATGCAGCCAGCCGCGCTGGGTAGGATCAGAGGAGAAATACAGCGTCCGGATCAGGATCTCCTCAGCCCCCGGTGCGGGAACCGGCGCTTCCACCAGTTCGAAATGCTCGGGCCCGACGAGGCCCTTCGGGCGCTCCCTCAGAAGCCAGCGGCGATTGACCTCGGTCATGATCCTCTCCCTGCGATGCACATGTCATGATTTTTGCGACTGACCCCAACATAGGCGGCAATCGGGCGGGGTCGAGCCATTGGGCTGCCCTGCATTGCACCGAGGGTCATGGCGTGGCACAGGGAGGTTCCCTGAGACGAAGCGCCCGTGCCCGCCGATGAACATCCTGCTGATCCATCAGAACTTCCCCGGCCAGTTCCGCCATCTGGCGAAGATGCTGGTGGCTGACGGCCATCGCGTCGTCGGGCTCGGCCGGTTCCGCAACCCGCCCATCGAGGGTGTGGCGCATGTCCATTATGAGCCCAAACGCGGGACCAGCTCGAGCGTCCATCCGCTCGCCGCCGATTTCGAAGCGAAGGTCATCCGCGGCGAGGCCATCACCATCGCGATCCGGGAGATTGAGGCCAAGGGTTTCCGGCCCGATCTCGTCTATGCGCATCTCGGCTGGGGCGAGGGGCTGTTCGTCAAGGACGTCCTGCCCGATGTGCCGCTGATCGGTTATGTGGAATTCTTCTATCAGGCCGTGGGGGCCGATGTCGGGTTCGACCCGCCGGACCAGCCCGTCGATCTGGCCACGAAGCTTCGGGTCAACGCCAAGAATGCCTCGATCATGCTGGGGCTGGAGCGGTGCGATGCGCTGATGACGCCCACCGCCTGGCAGAGGAGCCTGATCCCCGAGCCCTATCAGCCCAAGGTCAGCCTTCTGCATGAGGGGATCGACACGGAAATCATCCGGCCGCGCGCCGATGTGCGGATGCAGCTGGGGGAGGGCGGGCCGATCCTGACCGCCGAGGATGAGGTGGTGACCTACATCGCGCGCAATCTCGAGCCCTATCGCGGCTTCCACATCTTCATGCGCGCGCTGCCGAAGATCCTGCGTGAGCGCCCGAATGCCCAGGTGCTCATCGCCGGCAAAGAAGGGGTGTCCTATGGCAGCCAGCCGAGTGCCGGCAAGAGCTGGAAACAGGTGATGCTGGAGGAGGTCGGTTCGCAGATCGACCTCTCCCGGGTCCGCTTTCTCGGATGGTTGCCGAGTGAGGCGCTCCACGCTCTCTATCAGCTCAGCCGGGCGCATATCTATCTGACCTATCCCTTCGTGCTCTCCTGGTCGATGCTGGAAGTGATGGCAGCCGGCGGGCTGGTTGTGGGCTCGCGCACCAAACCGGTCGAAGAAGTCATCGAGGACGGGGTGAACGGTCGCCTTACCGATTTCTTCGATGTCGAGGCGCTGGCCGACAGGGTGATCGAATGCTGTGCCGAGCCCGAACGCTTCGCGCCCCTGCGTGCAGCTGCCCGGCAGACGGTCATCGAGCGCTATGATCTGAACACCGTCACTTTACCGGCCTATCGCCGGCTGATAGAAACCTGGGTGGGGGGCTGAGCTCGGGACTGAGGGCCCAGCAAGAAAAGGGGGTAGTGACGATGGCCACGATTGATTTCACACAGCTCAACGGTGGCTTTGACGGTGAGGATTACAACGATACCGAAGGTCTCATCGAGTTCGCGCTTGGTGTTCTGGCCGGCCAGAACGGTCCGGGTACGGCGACCGAAAGCCTGATAGCCATCGGTGAGGGCGGAGAGCGGGTCGAACTCGGCGGCAGCTTTACCTACACACAAAGCGGCGATCTCGCCGGCGGCACGCTCAATCGTGTCACGACATTCAAGCAGGACGGGTCGATCGCCGATGAGTGGCGTGATTTCACCCTCGACATCCAGGAAGCCCTGACGCTTCTCCAGAGTGCCGGAGGGGTGCGTGCGCTCTATGAGAGCATTCTGGCCGGTGACACCACCATCAACGGCTCCTCTTTCAACGATGAGATCGCCGGCCTTGGCGGCAACGATACGATTGACGGCGGTGAGGGTTATGATGTCGCGCTGTACACCGGCACGCGTGATAGCTTCAACATCAGCGTTCAGGATGGCCAGGTCTCGATAACGTCGCTCTCAGGCAATGAAGGCAATGATAGCCTGAGCAATGTCGAAGAAGTGCAATTCGGAACCCGCAGCTATACTGTCCTCAGCAACAGCCTCGGCTTTAACTTCGTCAATCTGAATGTCGAGGAACAGCTGGCAGCCATCTATGTCGGCTATTTCGGGCGGGCGGCTGATCAGGGTGGCCGTAATTTCTGGGTCAGTGAGTATGAAACGGCCCTGCAGACACGCTCGGTCGGGACGGTCCTGGAAGATATATCTGAATCCTTCCGGCTCGATACCGAAGCGCAGACACTGTTTCCCTTCCTCGATCCCGAAAATGCGGGCAGCGCCAGCCAGGCCGAAATCGAGGCTTTTGTCGATCAGGTCTATGAAAATCTGTTCAACCGCGATCCCTCGGCCGGCGGGCTTGCCTTCTGGGCCGGCGAGATCCAGGCGCGGCTGAACCAGGGGGTCAATATCGGCGATATCATCATCGATATCATTTCAGGCGCCCAGGATGGCGCCCAGGTCGATATCGACGGGGATGGCACGCTGGAGACCGTGAACGACGCCACGACAATCCTGAACAAGGCACGCATCAGCGATGCTCATGCCGATAGCCGTCCGAACTATGATGCGGGATTTGCGACATCGATCGTCGGAAGTGTCGGTTTCGAGAGCAGCACGGTCGATGCCGCGCTGAGCCAGATCGGCTGACGCTTACGACCAATCGCAGGATCGGGGCGGCCCGTCCGTAACATGGCCGAGGCCCGTCCGGGTGTGGAGGACAGGCCCGCTTGAGGAGGCACGCCATGTCCAACGCACCCGACATCCTCCATGAGGTCACGACCACCGCCGTTACCCTGACCGACACCGCGCGCGGCAAGGACATCAAGGCGTACGTCCACGCCCCTGCCGCGCCCGGCGAATACCCGCTGATCATCTTCAGCCATGGCCTGAATGGAAACGGGACCTATGCCGCTGGCATCACCGACCATTGGGTGGAGCGCGGTTACGTCGTCATCGCCCCGAACCACGCCGATTCCTTCGAGGTCGCGGGCATCTTCGGGGCCGAGAACGTCCCCCCCGACCTGCTGACCCAGCAGGCCCAGACGGCACGGGTCGAGGATGTGAGCTTCGTGCTGTCCAACGCTCAGAGCTATGTCGACGGGATCGGAGAGGGCATCCTTGTCGACACCTCAACCCCCGTGATCGCCGGTCATTCCTATGGCGCGATGACGGCCCAGCAGGCGACCGGTGTGGTCTCCTACAATGTGCTCACGGGCCAGAGCTATGTGCTCACCGACCCGCGTTTCGAGGCTGCGGTCCTGCTGTCGCCGCAAGGCACGCTCGGCCATCCTCTGGAAGCCGACAGCTGGGACAACGTCACCATACCGAGCCTCTATCTCACGGGCTCGGAGGATTATGCCGCGATCAACGATGATGTGACACCCGAAAGCCGGCGTGAAGCGTTCGATAACGCCCCCGCTGGCGGCAAGCACATGGTCTGGATCGAGGGTGCCAGCCATAGCAGTCTCGTCGGCCGCAAGCTCGACGAGATCCCCGATGGGGAGGCCATCTTCAGCGATTTCAGGGAGGCCTCGCTCCTGTTCCTCGATGCCTATGTGAAGGGCGATACGGCCGCCTTCATCGAGCTGACAGCCGAGGTGCTGGAGGACACGAGCGGCGGGCGGACGGAGGTCTCGACCAAGCTCGACGGCCAGGAACCTGTCCAGCCGGTCAACGGCATCCTCTGGGGCTCGCCCGGTGACGACGCGCTTGTCGGCACTTCCGCTGACGATCTGATCCGTCCGCAGGCGGGAAATGACACCATCGACGGCGGAGCGGGTCACGACATCGTGCTCTATGAGGGCCCGCGCGACCGCTTCGACATCACCTTCACGCAAGCCGGCGTGATCGTCGCTGACCGTATCTCCGGCGCCGGCAGCGATCTCCTGGTCGGGATCGAGGGCCTGCGCTTCGATGCCCGCGACTACAGCATCGGGGGCAGCTCGGTCGGCATCGAGTTCATCGACCTCACGGTCGAGGAACAGCTGGCCGCCCTCTACGTCGGCTATTTCGGCCGCGCGCCCGATCCGGAAGGCCATGCATTCTGGGTGAGCGAGTATGCAGCCGCCGAAGCCACCCGCAGCGCCGATATCATTGTCGACGATATTGCCGAATCCTTCCGGCTCAACCCGGAAGCGCAAGGCCTTTTTCCCTTCCTCGCGCCGGATGCGGCCGCAGCCGCCGGCACGGCCGAGATCGAGGCGTTCCTCGGGCAGGTCTATGCCAATCTCTTCGACCGTGCCCCTTCGCCCGAAGGGCTGGCTTACTGGACCGGCGAGATCGCCGCGCGGCTGGATGCCGGTGTGGCGGTCGGCGACATCATCGTCGACATCATCGCCGGCGCCCAGGATGGGGTGCAGGTCGATATCGACGGGGACGGTGTTCGGGAAATCGTGAATGACGCCACCACCATCCTCAACAAGATCGAGGTCGGGGAGGCCTATGCCGAAAGCGCGGCCGAATTCGATGCCGGTTTCGCGCGCACCCTCATCGACATGGTGGGCTTTGCGAACAGCAGCGTCGAGGCGGCGATGAGCCAGATCCTGTAGGTTGTCCGGTCACCCCTCCCCGCGCCGCAGGGGAATGGCATCGCCGGCGCCCGGCCCCGCCCTGCGGCTCAGGCGCGCTTCGGCCCAGAGGGCGAAGTCGCGGCTCCAGATCTGCACCTCCCCAAAGCCGGCCCGGATCAGGGCTTCGGCGAGGGTGCGCTCGGTGAACCCTGTGCGGTGGGCCATGAAGCGGTTGCCCGCCTCTATGGCACTGCCCAGGCCCCAGATCATGTCACGCGGCGTCACCGGCCCGGCCGGGGATTCATAGAGAACGTGATCCAGCCGGTCGGCGAGCACGAGACGTGCCACCTCCGCCATGTCGGGCAGGGTGATCAGGGCCATGCCATCAGGTTTCAGCACGCGCCGGTATTCCGCCAGAGCAACAGGCACCTCATGCGCCTCAAGATGCTCCAGATTGTGCGACGACCAGATGGCCGCGATGCTGCCATCGGCGATCATCGGCATCGAGGTGACGCTCGCCACATGATCCGGCATCACGGCCGGGTCGACATCAATGCGGATCTCGCGCCAGTCGGGCCCCCGGAACCTCTCATGCAGGCGCTCGGGATTGGCCGGGCCGCAGCCGACATGCAACACGACGCGCTGTGACACCTCTTCCGGGTCGACAAGGGTGGTCAGGTCCTGGGCCATGTCGGCCATGGTGATTTCCATGCCTCAAATGTCCGTCGGACGGGGCGGGAGTGCAAGGGCGCCATGCGAGGGCAGGGTGCGCGCCCAGTTCGGATTGTAGAACGGGTCATGGTCCATGAGCTTGCCCCAGCGCTGCCGCAGATGACGGATTTCCCGATCGATGCGGGCTCGTTTCTCAAGGCTGGCTTCGACGCCCCGGCTGGCAGATTCAAGGTGCAGCAGCCGGGCATGCGGCGTCCACAAGGTGGCGAGGCCGCGTTCTGCGAGGCGAAGGCACAGATCGACATCGTTGAAATTGACGGGGAAATGCCAGGCGTCCATGCCGCCCAGCGCCATCCAGTCGCGTTTGCGGACCAGCATGCAGGCGGCCGTGACCGCGCTGCAGCGGCGCACCAGCTGGTTGATGCCCATGGGGCCCGGCTCGCCCTCATGCCAGGAGGGGCCGACATGGTGGGCACCCTGATGGATGCCGAGAACGACCCCGGCATGCTGCACCATGTCATTCGCCCAGACGAGCTTGGCCCCCACCGCCCCGATCCCCGGACGGTAAAGCTGGCGCACCAGCTCCTCCAGCCAGTCGGCCTCCAGCACCTCGGTATCATTGTTGAGCAGGCACAGCA
>CAZPBH010000113.1:0-3789 GCA_964584645.1 uncultured Rhodospirillales bacterium
CTCCGGCCCCTGCCTCCCGAAGACAGTGCTCTACCAGGCTGAGCTACACTCCGAAGCCGTGATCCGGGCTTATAGGCAACTGATCGGCGCGGATCAACTCTGCCGACATCATCAGGCCGCGCGCTCGGCCGCATAGCGGGCCGCCGCGATCAGCATGTCGGCCAGCTCGCCCGCAAATCGGGGCTCGAGCGCCTCGGCCGCCCGTGCTGCATGATCACGCGCCATGACGAGGCAGTCATCGAGCACGCCGGCCCTGAGCATGTGGGCCAGAGCTTCCTCCAGATCGCCGTCCTGCAGCGTGCCCTCCCCGATGGTACGCTCCCAGAATTGCCGCGCCGGGCCGTCGGCCCGCTGATAGGCCAGCACAACCGGCAGGGTCAGCTTGCCTTCCCTGAAATCATCGCCGCCGGTCTTGCCGAGCCGCTCCTTTGCGGCAGCGTAATCCAGCACATCGTCGGCGATCTGGAAGGCCAGTCCAAGCTCCATCCCATAGGTCCTGAGCGCCTGGCGATCGGCGTCAGGCCGGTCGGCAACCACCGCGCCGATCTCGCACGCTGCGGCGAACAGGGTCGCGGTCTTGGCCTCGATCACCTGCCGATAGCCATCGGGGGTGAGCTCCAGATCCCGCTGATGGGCCAGTTGCAGCACCTCCCCCTCCGCGATCACCGCCGAGGCGTCGGAGAGGATCTTCAGTACCTCCAGAGAGCCGTCCGCGACCATCATCTGGAAGGTGCGGGCGAACAGGAAATCGCCCACCAGCACGCTGGCCTCATTGCCGAAGACGAGGTTGGCGGCCTTCTGCCCACGTCGCTCGCCGCTATCATCGACGACATCATCGTGCAGCAGGGTGGCGCTATGAATGAACTCCACGCACGCTGCCAGCGCGTGATGGCGCGTGCCTTCATGGCCGCAGAGCCGGGCGCTGGCAACGGTCAGCATCGGCCGCAGGCGCTTGCCACCCGCCGCGATCAGATAGCGGGCCACCTGCGGGATCAGGGGCACGGCCGAATCGAGGCGGTCGAGGATCACGCGGTTTACCGCCGCCATCTCCTCGGCCAGATGGGTGTGCAGCTGTTCGAGCGGGGCGGGTTCGGAGGCTGGTGCGGCGCGCGAGGCGGTGGCTTCCACCTTTACACCAGGGCGCAGATTTGCTGGATCATGGCGGCGACATGGCAGCGAACCCGCAGGGATCAAGCATCCCATGACACCTTGCCCCATGAGGCCCAATGGATGAGGCCCGCTGGATGAGGCCCGTTCGATGAAGGAAGTGCTCCGCACCAACGATCCCGTGATGCTGAGCTTCGCCGAGGCACTGCTGAAGGACGCGGGCTTCGACACGGCCGTGTTCGACCTGCACATGAGCTTTGCCGAGGGCTCCATCGGCATCCTGCCGCGGCGGCTGATGATCACCGAAGACGAGGACCTCGAAGCCGCACAGCGCGTGTTGCGCGAAGCCGATCTGTGGCCCTGAGCAAGGAAGAGGTCACCGAGGATCGCCTGCTCGGCGGCAGAATCCGCTTCCGGCAGCCGGCATCGGGGTATCGCAGCGCCATCGACCCGGTGCTGCTGGCGGCGGCGGTGCCAGAAGCTGCGGCTGAGGGCCGTTGGGCCGATCTCGGCTGCGGGGCAGGGGCGGCGAGCCTGTGCCTGGCGGCCCGCCTGCCCGGGCTCGATTTCGTGGGTGTCGACAGCGCGCCGGAGCTTGTCGCCCTTTATCGGTTCAATGCGGCCGCCAACGACCGGCAGGGGCAGATGAGCGCGCTTGCCGGCGATATCGCTGCCCTGCCCCTGCGAGCCGACAGCTTCAGTGCCGTGATCTGCAACCCGCCTTATCAGGACCCGGCCCGGCACCGCCCCTCGCCCAATCCGGCCAAAGCCCGGGCAGATATTTCGGAGATGCCGCTGGCCGCCTGGATAGCGGCGAGCTGGTTTATCCTCAAAGAGAAGGGATTTCTGGCCCTCATCCACCGCGCCGATGCCCTCGACACTGTTCTCAAGGCCGCTCTTGATCGAGGCTTTGGCAGTTTCGTCGTGCATCCTGTCTTTCCAAGAGCTGGCCAAGCGGCCAAGCGGGTGATCCTGCTGGCACGCAAGGGCGGCAAGACACCGCTGATCCTCTCCACCGGCCTGGTTCTGCATGGCGCTGGGGGCGATTATACGGCCGAGGCTCAATCCATTCTGCGCGAGGGCGCCCCTTTCCCCGGCTGAACGCGCGCCGATATCCCGGCGGTCATGCCAACGCGAAGCCAACAGCCCCCCGCCCTGATCCGCCACCTGTTCGGCAAGGCGCCCATCGTGCCGATCATCCGGCTGGAGGGCCAGATCGCCGCCCCCATGGGCGGACGCGGCGGCCTGTCCCTGCAGCGCATCGAAAAGACGCTCCAGCGGGCCTACACCCGCAAGCGCGCGCCGGCGGTGGTGCTGGTCATCAACAGCCCCGGCGGCTCGCCCGCCCAGGCCAGCCTGATCGCCCAGCGTATCCGCGACCTCGCGGCGAGGGAGGAAAAGCGCACCATCGCCTTCGTCGAGGATGTCGCGGCCTCGGGCGGCTACTGGATCGCGCTGGCGGCCGATGAGATCTATGCCGACCCCAACTCCATCGTCGGGTCGATCGGCGTCGTCTCCAGCCTGTTCGGCTTTCACGAGCTGATCCGGCGCTACGGGGTCGAGCGCCGGCTCTACAGCACCGGCGACTACAAGGCCTTCATGGACCCCTTCACCCCGACCAAGCCGCACCATGCCGACAAGCTGCGCAATGTGCAGGCCGCGCTGCTGGAGGAGTTCAAGGCCCATGTCGAGGCGCGCCGTGGTGACCGGCTGACGGGCGACCGGGAAGAGCTGTTCTCCGGCGCGTTCTGGACGGGGAGGCAGGCGCTGGAGCGCGGGCTGATTGACGGGATCGCCCTGGCTGCCCACTGGCTGCGCAAGGAATTCGGCGAAGAGGCCATCCTGCGCCCCATGGCCCCCAGGCGGCCCGTGCCGGTGCCCTTCCTCGGCGCCATGATCGACGAGATCGGGCTGCGAATCGAGGAGCGCCTCGCCCTGTCGCGTTTCGGGCTGTGAGGCAGCATCCGTGATCGGCTGGAACGAGGCGATCCTGCTCGTGGTGCTGGCCATCGGGGCCGTGGTGGGGGCGCGGCTTGCCCGGCGCCAGGGCAAGGGCACATGGCTCGACGCAGTCATCGACCGGGTGGCACCCGGACACCGCGCCGCACGCAAGCAGGACAGCCAGCCCATCGACATGGTCCGGGACCCCGAAACCGGGGCGTGGGTGCCGCGCGAGGACGGCACATCGAGGCGCGAGCGCAACGGATGACCCCCATGCGCTGGGCCGCTTGCTCCCGCCCTGCTGGAGCCCTATGGTCGCCGCCGATTCAGCGAGCCCGGCCCGTTTCATGACCCAGCCCCTCAGCTTTCAGGACCTGATCCTGCGCCTGCACGCCTTCTGGTCGGAGCGGGGCTGCCTGATCCTGCAGCCCTATGACATGGAGGTCGGTGCCGGCACCTTTCACCCCGCCACCACCCTGCGTGCGCTGGGGCCGGAGCGCTGGAACGCCGCCTATGTCCAGCCATCGCGCCGGCCGACCGATGGCCGCTATGGCGAGAACCCCAACCGGCTGCAGCATTATTACCAGTATCAGGTGGTCATGAAGCCCTCCCCGCTGGCAAGTCAGGAGCTCTATCTCGACAGCCTGCGTGCGATCGGCATCGACCCTGCCCTGCACGACATCCGCTTCGTCGAGGATGACTGGGAAAGCCCGACGCTGGGGGCCTGGGGGCTGGGCTGGG
>CAZPBH010000113.1:3799-6874 GCA_964584645.1 uncultured Rhodospirillales bacterium
CCCAGTTCACCTATTTCCAGCAGGTCGGCGGGTTCGAATGCCGCCCGGTCACGGTCGAGCTGACCTATGGGCTGGAACGTCTGGCCATGTATGTGCAGGGGGTCGAGAATGTCTACGATCTGGCCTTCAACGCCGATGGCGTGCGTTATGGCGAGGTGTTCCTGCGCAATGAGCGCGAATTCTCGGCCTATAATTTCGAACATGCCGATACCGCCATGCTCGAACGCCAGTTCCGCGATGCCGAGGCGCAGTGCCGGGCGCTGCTGGAAGCGGGTCTGGCCCTGCCCGCCTATGACCAGGCCCTCAAGGCCAGCCACCTGTTCAACCTGCTCGATGCGCGCGGGGTGATCAGCGTCGTCGAGCGTCAGGCCTATATCCTGCGTGTTCGGGATCTTGCCCGGGGCGCTTGTGGTGTCTGGCTGGGTCCGCAGGCCGAGGCCGCCGCCTGATGGCCGATTTCCTGCTGGAACTGTTGAGCGAGGAGATCCCGGCCCGGATGCAGGCCCGGGCGGTCGATGACCTCGTGGCACGGCTGCGTGACGGGCTGAAGGCAGCCGAGCTTGAGGCGAAGGCCATCACCGGCTTCGTCACCCCGCGACGGCTGGGCGCGCATGTCGAGGGCCTGCCGGCCGAGAGCCCTTCGCGCACCGAGGAACGCCGCGGCCCCCGTACCGATGCACCGGAGAAGGCCATCGAGGGCTTCCTGCGCGGTGCCGGGCTCGCCAGCCTCGATCAGTGCGAGGCGCGGGAGACACCGAAAGGTACCTTCTGGTTCGTGGTGATCGACCGCCCCGGACGGCCCACCCCCGACATCCTGGCCGAGCTGGTGGGCGAGATCGTGCGCCAGTTTCCATGGCCGAAATCGATGCGCTGGGCCGGGGGCGAGCGCGCCTGGGTGCGCCCGCTGCATGGCATTCTGGCCGTCCTTGACGGTCGGGTTCTCCCGGGCGAGGTCGATCTGGGCGGTGGGCTGTCGCTACCCTTCACCAACCGGACCTGCGGCCACCGCTTTCTGGCGCCCGAGCCCTTCGAGGTTGCCGATTTCCAGAGCTACAGGGAGGGCTTGCGCCGGGCCTCGGTGCTGCTGGACCGGGAGATGCGGATGACGGTGATCCGCAGCGAGGCCCAGCGGGTGGCGAGCGAGCGGGGCCTGAAGGTTCAGGTCGATGAGGCGCTGGTCGAGGAAGTCGCCGGGCTGGTGGAATATCCGGTCGCCTATCTCGGCCAGATCGACGCCCCCTTCATGGCGCTGCCGGCCGAGGTGCGGACGACCACGATGCGGGCCAACCAGAAATACTTTGCCACGCTCGACGCCGATGGCCGACCCGCCCCTCATTTCGTGGTCATCGCCAACCGGCCGACGGAAGATGGCGGCGCGGCGGTGGTGCGCGGCAATGAGCGCGTGCTGCGAGCCCGGCTCGCCGATGCCCGGTTCTTCTGGGATCAGGATCTGAAAACCCCGCTCGATGAGCGGCTTCAGCCCCTGCAGGCCATCACCTTCCATGAGAAGCTTGGCACGATGGCCGACAAGGTGGGGCGGCTGGAGGATCTGGCCCTGCGCCTGTGCGAGGTGATCCCGGGCTGTGACCGTGATCAGGCCTATCGGGCAGCACGGCTCGCCAAGGCGGATCTTGTCACCGGCATGGTCGGCGAATTTCCCGAGCTGCAGGGGATCATGGGCGGGCACTATGCCCGGGCGGAGGGATTGCCCGAGCCGGTGGCCGACGCGATTGCCAGCCATTATCGCCCGGCCGGCCCGGGAGATCTGGTGCCCTCGTCCCCGGTTGCTGTTGCCCTGGCCCTGGCTGACAGGATCGACAATCTGACGGGCTTCTTCGGCATTGGCGAGATGCCCACGGGCTCGCGCGACCCCTTTGCGCTGCGCCGGGCGGCCCTTGGCGTGATCCGGATCATCGTCGAGAACCGTCTCCGGCTCGAGCTTGCCGCCCTTCCCGGCTGGACCGACGACCTGTCCGGCTTCATCGCCGAGAGGCTGAAGGTCATCCTCCGCGAGGAGGGCGTGCGGCACGACCTGATCGATGCGGTATTCGCGCTCGGGGCCGAGAGCGACATCATGCGCCTGCTGGCGCGCGTCGCCGCCCTTCAGGAATTCCTGGCGTCCGAGGATGGTGCCAACCTGCTGGCCGGTTATCGCCGCGCGGCCAACATCGTCCGGATCGAGGCGAAGAAGGATGGTGAGGCGCCCGCCGGCACGCCCGATCCCGCCCTGCTGCGCGACGAGGCCGAGCAGAACCTCTTCCGCCTGCTGAAGGAGACAGCGCCGGCGGCGAGAGGGCTCCTTTCGGCCGAGGATTTCGCGGGCTGCATGGGGCTTTTCGCGCAGCTGCGGGGGCCCATCGACAGCTTTTTCGAAGCCGTGACGGTGAACGCCGATGACCCCGCCCTTCGGCACAATCGCCTGAAACTGCTGAACGAAATACGCACCACCCTCGATCTCGTCGCCCGCTTTGACAAAATCGAAGGCTAGAGGAAATTCTCCGCGCTGATCGAAGATTTGTGCTTATTCACAATCGGGTAGAGCGCATTTGCCCCCTCAGGCGAGACTTTATCCGCTCTAGCGGTCCACCCTTCCGGCGCCTATGTGCGGAAGCGGCCGCAGCGGCTTTGGGACGCGCTGGTGCTTGCATGATTGTTTCTGCCCCTGCCATACCGCAAGGGAATGTCGAGCCCGGCGGCATGGCCGAGCCCGCCGCCGCCCATGATTTGAGGAAGAGAAACCGGATCGCATCATGACGAAATGGGTCTACAGCTTCGGCGATGGTGAGGCCGAAGGCCGTGCGGACATGCGCAACCTGCTTGGCGGCAAGGGCGCCAACCTGGCGGAAATGTCCTCGCTCGGCCTGCCGGTTCCTCCGGGATTTACCATCACGACCGAGGTTTGCACGGCCTATTATGAGAATGAACGCAACTATCCCGCCGAGTTGGAGGCGCAGGGCGAACTCGCGGTCCATGCCGCGCAAAATGGTGGTGGTCGATCGGCCTTGCTCGGCTTGTTCGGAAAGCTCGGCGACGGTGGCGTCACGATCACCGTCGACGACGACGGCACCGGGTCCG
>CAZPBH010000114.1:0-6860 GCA_964584645.1 uncultured Rhodospirillales bacterium
AGGGGCGGTAACGGTGGTCGAGGGCTGCGGCTCGAACGGGTGCGAGTACATGACCGGCGGCACGACGGTCATTCTGGGCCCGGTCGGTGACAATTTCGCAGCCGGGATGACCGGGGGCATGGCCTTTGTCTACGACGAGGACAGCGATTTCGAGCGGCGGGTCAATCCGGAAAGCGTGATCCACCAGCGCCTCCAGGTCGCCCATTACGAGGACCTGCTGAAGGAGCTGATCGCCGAGCATGCGCAGGAGACCGGTTCGCGCTGGAGTGCCCAGCTGCTCAACGACTGGAATTCGGCGCGGGAGCATTTCTGGCAGGTCGTCCCGAGGGAAATGCTGAACAAGCTGCCCGTGCCGGTGACGGCCGAGCGCGCCGCCTGACGGTCCCCCGTTGTATCTGACGATCGTCACCTTTCACGGGGCGCCGGTCGATCCGGCAGCGGCTGCACCCCTGATACGGGCAGCCGCGCCCGCATACCGGGCCGTGCCGGGGCTGGTGCGCAAATATTTCACCGCACCGGAAGGGGCACGCGGCGGCGGGGTCTATGAATGGACCGACGAGGCGGCAGCGCGGGCGTGGTGGACGCCCGAACGTATCGCCGATCTTGAGGCCCGCCATGGTGTGTCTCTCGAACTCACCCATTGCGCCTTGCCAGCCCTGGTCGACAATGCCAGCGGCGCAATCCTCTATGATGAGGTGACCTCAGCGGCCTCGGAGGATTGAGCGGCCCCCAGCCGGAACGGGTGGGCCGGGTAAACGCCCAGAACGTGAACCTCGCGGGCGAAGAAGCTCAGCTCTTCCAGGGCCAGCCTGACCATGGGGTCGGAGGGATGCCCCTCGATGTCGGCATAGAACTGGGTCGCCCGGAAATGACCCCCGACCATGTAGCTCTCAAGCTTGGTCATGTTGACGCCATTGGTCGCAAACCCGCCCAGCGCCTTGTAGAGCGCGGCCGGGATGTTGCGCACACGAAAGACGAAGCTGGTGATGACCGCATGATCCGCGCCCGGATCGCTGGCCTCGGGTGCCAGGATCAGAAACCGGGTGGTGTTGTCGGGATCGTCATGCAGATCGGCCTGCAGCACCTGCAGCCCATAGGTCTCGGCCGCGAGGCTTGAGGCTATCGCGGCATGCGCCGGGTTGCCTTCCCGTGCCACCTCCTCGGCCGCGCCAGCGGTGTCCGTGCTGCGCACCGGCGTCAGGCCCAGGGCCCGCAGGGTCGCCCTGCACTGGCCAAGCGCCTGCTCATGGCTGTGCACGGCCGTGATGTCCTCCAGCCGCGCGCCGGGCAGGCCCAGCAGGCAGTGGCGGACCGGCTGGAAATGCTCGGCCTCGATATGCAGACCGCCCTCGGGCAGCAGGTGATGGATGTCGGCGACCCGGCCGTTGACCGAGTTCTCCACCGGGATCATCGCCCGTGCGGCCCGGCCCTCATGCACGGCAGCGAAGGCGTCCTCGAAGGTCTGGCAGGGCAGCGCCGTCCAGTCGGGCAGCACTTCCCGGCAGGCCAGATGCGAGTATGCGCCGGGGCGTCCCTGAAAGCTGACGGTGCGCGCCGGATCGGCCTCGGCCCCGCTCATGGCTCGCCCAGCCGTCGCCGGGCCTCTTCGAGATCCTCGGCCGTATCCACCCCCAGCGGTGGCTCCGGCACGATCGCGACATCGATCCGCAGGCCGATGGCAAGGGCGCGCAGCTGCTCCAGCTGCTCGCGCCGCTCAAGCTGGCCCGGCGGATGGCTCGTGAAGCTGTCAAGAGCCGCCCGGCGATAGGCATAGAGCCCGATATGATGCAGGAAGCCGCCCTCGCCCGACGGTGCGGGGTTGCGCGTGAAGTAGAGCGCGCGCCCATGCGGCAGGCCCTCCGGGGCGAGACCGCCCTCATGAAGTTCCACAATGGCCTTGACCACATCCGGCCGGGCCACCTCGGCCATGTCCTCCATCGGTGCGGCCAGCGTGCCGATATCCACCGCACCATTGCGCAACAGGTCAAGGGCCGCACGCACGCTGGAGGGCTGGATGGTCGGCAGATCGCCCTGCAGGTTGATCACGGCGTCGAAGCGCTGGGCCGGGTCGACGGTGTCGAGCGCCTCGACGATCCGGTCGGTGCCGGTCGGGTGATCGGCCCGGGTCAGGACGGCCCGCCCGCCCGCGCGCTCGATGGCGGCGACGATCTCGGCCTCCCCGGCAGCGACGATGACCGGTCCCAGATCGGCCTCGACCGCCCGGCGCCAGACCTGGACGATCATCGGCTCGCCGGCGATCTCGGCCAGCGGCTTCCCCGGCAGACGTGTTGCCTGCATCCGGGCCGGGATCATGATGACGGGATTGCTGGGGGCGACCCGCTTGGTGGCGGCATCCTGATGAATCATGCGCCGCATCAAAGCCTGATGCCGGGCCGCTGGCAAGCGCGAGCATGACGCGGGTCAGATGCGACATTCCGCCGGAAACGCCGATCTTCACGAATCCCCGCCATGGCCTTAGGTAGGTGGACGCGTGGTCGCAGCCATCCGCACGCCGGTCAGGCCTGCGCTTCGGAACAACCAGGGAAAAGCCTTTTCATGGGCGGTATGGAAGCCAACAAGCTTTTCGCGTCGGTCCTCCTCGCGGGGCTGATCGCGATGTTCGCCGGGTTCATCGCGGAATATGTCTATGAGGTGAAGCCGCTGGAACAGGCGGCGATCGAGATCGACACCTCGGCCTTCGAGGCAGCACAGGCCGGCGGCGCGGTCGAGGAAGAAGAGCAGATCGAGCCGGTGCTGCCCTTGCTGGCCAGCGCCAGTGTCGAGCGGGGCGAGCGGCTGTCGCGCGCCTGCACCGCCTGCCATACCTTCGAGCAGGGAGCACCCAACCGGGTCGGCCCGAACCAGTGGGGCATCGTGGGGTCGACATTCGCCCATGTGGAAGGCTTCGCCTATTCCGATGCTCTCATGGCCCGTTCGGACGAGGTCTGGGACTATGAGGCCCTGAACCAGTTCATCGCCGCCCCGCGTGATTATCTGCCCGGCACGAAGATGAACTATGCCGGCATGCGTGACGTCGGGGATCGCGCCGATCTGATCGCCTGGCTGCGGACACTCGACGCCAATCCCGAACCCCTGCCGACCGAGGAGGAGATCGCGGCCGTGACCGCTGCCGCCGAAGAGGATGGCGCGGAAGAGAGTGCCGGCGACACCGAAGCCGAGAGCGGGGCAACCGAACAGGTCGGGGAAAATCCGGAGGCCGGAGAAGAGGGCGCGACCGGCGACGACAGCGCCGGCGAATGAACGAAGACCCCGATTCGCTGGCAGGGCTCGCCGGCAGTCTGGCCGACCTGGCGGCCTCGATTACGGTGCCGGCCTTTCGCCGAACCGATCTCGGGGTCGAGACCAAGCGCGATGCGAGCCCGGTCACGGAAGTTGATCGCGCTGTTGAGGGCGCCCTCAGGCGCGCCATCCACGATGCCCGCCCCGAGGACGGTATCCTGGGCGAGGAACAGGCCCCGCATGAGGGCCGTTCAGGGATCACATGGGTGATCGATCCGATTGACGGGACACGCGCCTTTATCAGCGGTCGGCCCATGTTCGTGACCCTGATTGCGGCGCTTGACGAGGCCGGGCCGCTGGTGGGTGTGATCGATCAGCCGGTCCTGCGCGAACGGTGGATCGGGCGGCGCGGTGCTGCCACCACCTGCAACGGGCGCCCGGTCGCGACCCGCAAGGATCGCTCACTGGCCGGTGCCGTCTGGTCGGCCACAAGCCCGGCGATGTTCGAGGGCGATCTGGCCCCGCGTTTCGACCGGCTGCGCCATGCCGCCGGGACGATGGCCTTCGGCGGCGATGGCTATGCCTATGGGCTGCTGGCATCGGGTGCCCAGGACATGGTCGTCGATGCCACCATGAGCCTGTGGGATTATGCCGCCCTGATCCCGGTGGTGGAGGGCGCGGGAGGTCGGATCACCGACTGGGAGGGCCGTCCCCTGCGCGCCGGGAGCGATGGCACGGTGCTGGCCTGCGCCCATGCCGCCATGCATGAGGAAGCGCTGGACGCGCTGTCCGGCTGAGCCTCGGGCCTCGTCCGGCCAGACCTCAAGCCGCCGCGCTGTCCCGTTCCTGCAGGCGCGGCATCAATTCCACCAGATTGCAGGGCTTGTGCCGGCTGTCGAGCTGGAAGGCCAGGATCTCGTCCCAGGCGTCGCGGCATGCCGATGTCGAGCCCGGCAGCGCGAACATGTACGTGCCGCGCGCCACGCCGCCGACGGCGCGGCTCTGCATGGTCGAGGTGCCGATATGCTTGAAGCTGATCCAGCGAAACAGCTCGCCGAACCCGTCAATCGGCTTGTCCCAGACTTCCTCGAACGCCTCCGGCGTCACATCCCGTCCGGTGATGCCGGTCCCGCCAGTGGTGATGATGCAGTCGACCAGCGGATCCTCGATCCAGGCCCGCAACTGTGCGGCGATGGCCCCGCGATCATCGCGCAGGAGCGTCCGCGCGGCCAGTTCATGGCCCGTGGCCTCGATACGCTCGGCCAGCAGATCACCGGAGCTATCCTCCGCCAGCGAGCGGGTGTCGGAGACCGTCAGGATCGCGATCCTGACAGGCTTGAAGGGCAGGTTGGGGTCAATGGGCATCGGCCACCTGTACAACAAAATCCTGAGGGACATAGGCGGGCCAAGAATCATTGGCCAGATCGTGCAGCGACGCCGGGTCCTGGTCGAGCCGCAGGCGGTAGAGCCAGAGATTGGTCAGCACACGCTCGACGAAGATGCGTGTTTCGGCCATCGGAATGCTCTCGATGAAGGTCAGGGGGTCGCCATCATGCGGGATCTCGCGCAGCCAGCGCCGCAGATTGCCATATCCTGCGTTGTAGGCCGCCATCAGCCGGATCAGATCCTTGCCGATCAGCCCCGTCGCCAGCAGATGGTCCACATAGCGCAGTCCGAGATCGATGTTGACCGCGGGGTCGAGCAATTCGCGTTGCTCCGCACCGTCGAACTGGCGCTCGGGATCAAGGGCACTGGCGGTCGCCGGCATCAGCTGCATCAGCCCCGTGGCGCCGGCATGGCTGCGGGCGTTGGGGTCAAAGCGGGACTCCTGCCGCATGATCGCGAAAACCAGCGCGCGATCCACGATCCAGCCCGACCCCGGCTCGAAGCCTGGCATGGGGTAGAGGGCGGCCAGATAAGGCTGACCGTCGCGGTTGGCGACAGCCGTTGCCACCCGCAGCGAGGCCGCCGGCAGATTGGCCTGCACCGCCAGCGCCAGAACGGCCCGCTGGGCGAGGGGGTCGCCCTTGGGATGCAGCGCCAGCAATTCCTGTTCGGCCAGCCCGGGCATCCCGGCATCCAGAAGTGCCAGCGCGCGGGCGCCGCCCGGATAGCGACCCAGCCGTTCGAGATCTTCGGCCCTCAGGCCTGGCTCCTCCCAGGTGATACGGTCGAGCCGGCCCAGCTGATGGGCGGCCAGGAGGCCGTAAAATGTGGTTGGATGCGCCGCGGCCTGCTCCAGCCGGGCAACCCACCGGGCGCGGTTGCCGAGACGCCGTTCGGCCCGTGATGTCCAGTAGGCGGCTGCGGCGGCTGTCCAGGGGTGCAGGCGCTTGAGGTCAGCCATCGCGGAGAAGGCAGAACGGGCCGCCTCGACATCCCCGGACCGCCAGGCAGCGAGGCCTGCCAGCCAATGGGCAGCAGGCGCCGCCCCATGGGGCCGCCGCAGGGCCGCCGCCGCCTCGGCCGCCTCGCGCGCGGTGGCATCGTCGCCGCTGTAGAAGGCCGCTCGTGCCTTTGCGATCAGGGCCCGATAGGCAGCTGATGTTCCCTCGCTGGCGCGATCGGGGGGCGTGTAGCTGTCCAGCTTGCCGCTCAGCCCGCGCGCCAGACGGGCGCGCTCCAGCCGGGCCCGCGTTGAAGGCGATCTGAGCGCCGCCAGCCGATGGACGCGATCCGCCCCCGGATGGTCGGCATAGGCGGCCATCCAGCCCTGCAGTTCCTCGAAGGTCGACCGGTGGGCGGTTGGATGCATGTAGCGCTGGCGCAGCACATGACCCATCAGGCGGGTATCGTCCAGGGCGGCGATCTCGGCATCGGCGCGCGCGAGGTCGCCGGCCTCCTGTGCGGCGAAGATGGCCGCATAGCGCAGGGCATCTTCCGCCCGCAGGTCCGAATAGGGCCCGCCTTCCGCGACCAGACGCCGGTCGATGGTGGCCGAAGCGCTGGCGGGGGCGCGGGCTGTCATCGCCGCCTCGATCACCCCATGCGGCAACGAACCGCCGATGCCGGCGGTCAGAAGCAGCAACAGGGACAACAGGCCGGCGCGATTGCGATCAAGCGCCTGGCACATGCTTGAGCCGTGTCGGAACATGCCGGGAACTTACGCAACCCCGGCGGTTGAGACAAGCTGATGGCGCGGATGGGCAGCCGCTATGCGTGCCCTTGACGCTGCGGGTGAAGCTTTTCCGCAACAGCCTGCAGATCGCGCCAGGCAAGCCGCTTCTGGGCCGGTTGGCGCAGCAGGAAGGCAGGATGGAAGGTGGCCATCGCGGCGACAGGGCGGGCGAGGCCCGGCACGCTTACCTCATGCCAGCTGCCGCGCAGGCGCGTGATCCCGCGCGGGGTATCCAGCACGGCCTTGGCTGCGGCATCGCCCAACAGCAGCAGCAATTCGGGCGCGGCCAGCGCAATATGGCGTTCCAGAAACCGGAGCGAGACGGCCAGTTCCGCCGGGGTCGGCTTGCGATTGCCGGGCGGGCGATAGTTCAGCACGTTGGTGATGTAGACGTCCTCACGGTTCAGGCCGATGGCGCCCAGCATGCGGTTGAGCAGCTGACCGCTGCGGCCGACAAAGGGCACGCCCTGGCGATCCTCCTCTGCCCCTGGAGCCTCGCCGA
>CAZPBH010000115.1:0-6848 GCA_964584645.1 uncultured Rhodospirillales bacterium
GGGCAAGCTCAAGCGGATGATCGACCAGATCCGCCCCGATGCCATCCACATCCCGACCGAGGGTCCGCTGGGCTGGGCCGCGCGGGATTACTGCCTGACGCACGAACTGCAGTTCACGACCAGCTACCACACCCGCTTTCCCGAATATATCCGCGAGCGGGTGCCGATCCCTCTCTCCTGGAGCTACCGGACCTTGCGGGTCTTTCACGGCCCCTCCTCGGCCGTCATGGTCGCCACCCCGACGATGGAGGCGACCCTGCGGGCACGCGGTTTCGGCAATATCCGGCGCTGGGTCCGCGGCGTCGATACCGAGCTTTTCCGCCTGCGTGACAGGGCTCTGCTGGACCATCTGCCCCGCCCCATCCACCTCTATGTCGGTCGGATCTCGGTGGAGAAGAACCTGAAGGCCTTTCTCGATCTCGACCTGCCGGGCACGAAGATGCTGGTGGGTAACGGCCCGATGCTCGACAAGCTCAAGGCCGCCTATCCCAAGGCCGTGTTCACCGGCCCGAAATTCGGTGACGAGCTCGCCCATCATTTCGCGGCCGCCGATGTCTTCGTCTTTCCCTCGAAGACCGATACCTTCGGGCTGGTGCTGCTGGAATCGCTGGCCAGCGGCGTGCCTGTCGCCGCCTATCCGGTGCCGGGCCCGCAGGATGTGCTGGCCGATGGGGGCGAGGTCGTCTCCAGCCTCGATGAGGATCTGGGCAAGGCGATCGCCAGCGCCCGCGAGAAGCGCGATCCCGAAGCCTGTCGGGCCTTCGCGCTCAAATTCTCATGGGAAGCGAGCGCGCGGCAGTTCGTGACCAATCTCGACCCCTTCGAGGAGCGTTTCGGCCATGCCATCGTTGACGAATAGGCCGTTTCGGGCCCGGGGCGCACAGGGCTAGGCTGGTGCTCCAGCCGCTCTACACGCTGGCGATGAGTGCCGGCGAACCGCTCATCGAACGCGCCATCGAGCGGCGGCTTGCGGCCGGCAAGGAACCGAAGGCGCGGCTGGAAGAGCGGCGCGGGCAAGCCTCGCGTCCGCGGCCCGAGGGGCGGCTGATCTGGTGTCACGCCGCCAGTGTGGGCGAGGCGCAGGCGCTGATGATGCTGCTGGCGCGCCTGGCAGACGAACTTCCCGAGGCCGCATTTCTGGTGACGACGATCACCATAAGTTCCAGCGAGCTGGTCGAGCGGCGGCTTTCCGAAATCGGTCTTCGGGGTCGGGTCCGGCACCAGTTCGCGCCTATCGACCGTCCCCTCTGGGTCGACCGGTTTCTCGACCATTGGCGTCCCGACGCTGCGATCATGGTCGAATCCGAGCTCTGGCCGGTGATGCTGCACCGCATAAGCAAGAGGCGGATCCCGGCAGCGCTCGTCAACGCGCGCATCTCGGCCGCATCGTTCACGCGCTGGCGGTTCGGGCTTGGCTGGGCGCGCGCGCTTCTGTCGGCCTTTACCCTCGTACTCGCCCAGTCACCGACGGCCGCAGCGCGGTTTCGGGCGCTGGGGGCGGACCGCGTCGAGGTGCCGGGCAATCTGAAGTACAGCGCCGCCCCCCTGGCCGACGATCCGCCCGCCCGGATCGCGCTGGAAACCGCCATCGGCGCCCGGCCCGTCTGGCTCTTCGCTTCGACCCATCAAGGGGAGGAGAGCCTGATCGCCCCCGCCCACAGGGCGCTTGCGAGGACCGAGAGGCGTATGCTGACCATCGTCGCCCCGCGCCATCCGGAGCGCGGGCCACCGCTTGCCGCAGCGCTGGCGCAAGAGGGGCTGGTGGTGCACCGGCGTGGTGCTGAGGGCACGCTGCCCGACGCCTCGACCGAGGTCTATGTCGTCGACACCATCGGTGAGCTTGGCATCTTCTATCGCATCAGCCCCATCGCGGTCCTTGGCGGATCCTTCGTGGCGGTGGGCGGCCACAATCCCATCGAACCGGCCCAGCTTGGCAGCGCGCTGCTGGTCGGACCGCATACGCACAATTTCGACGAGGTCATGGAGCATTTTCGCAGCCAGGATGCGGTCGAGACCCTGCCTGACGGCGCGATGATCGGGCCGTCGGTCGCCGCCCTGCTGCGTGAGCCGGGGCGGGCCCGCGCGCTGGCCGACCACGCCCTTCAGACCGTGGCCGATCGCGCCGGCGTTCTTCCGGCAACCCTGGCGCTGCTTCTGCCGATGCTGCGTGAGGCGCTGGAGGCAGCCGATTGAGGGCACCGGAATTCTGGTACCACCCGTCCTCCGCCGCGAGGAGGCGGCTGACGGGCTGGCTGGGCGCGCCCTACGCCACCGCCACTTCCATCAGGCTTCGCAGCCGCCCCCGCCATCGCCTTTCCTTCCCCGGCATCGGTGTGGGCAATCTGACGGTCGGCGGGGCCGGCAAGACGCCCGTGGTGCTGGCCCTGATCGCCGAGCTGCGCGGGCTGGGCCGAAGTCCTGTCGTGCTGGCACGCGGCTATGGCGGCAGGCTCAGGGGACCGGTCAGGGTCGAGCCGGAGCATCATGAGGCGCCCGAGATTGGTGACGAGCCTCTGCTGCACGCCGCAGCCGCACCCACTTTCGTCGCCCGCGACCGCGCCGCAGGAGCGCGCGCGATCGAAGCGGCCGTGACCGGCCTTGCCTCCCCGGTCCTGCTGGTCGATGACGGGCATCAGGATCCAGCCCTTGCCGGCCTGCACCGGCTTCTGGTGATCGACGGACGTCGCGGCTTTGGCAATGGCATGTGCCTGCCGGCGGGGCCCCTGCGCGAACCCGTGGAAGCCGGTCTGGCCCGCGCCGAGGCGGTGCTGATGATCGATCCGGATGATGGGAGCCCCTGCGTGACGGCGATGGCGAGCGTGCCTCGGGACAGGCCCGTGCTGCGCGCCCGGCGTCGCACCGCACCGCCGCCGGCAGCCAATGCGGGACCTTGGGTGGCCTTTGCCGGCATCGCCGATCCGGCCCGGTTCCGCGCCGGGCTCGAGGCAGCCGGCTGGCCGCTGGCCGCCTGGCGCAGCTTCCCTGATCACCATCGCTTCGAGACCCGCGATCTGGACTGGCTGCGGGCGGCTGCATCGCAGCAGGGGGCCCGTCTGGTCACGACAGCCAAGGATCATGTACGCCTCCCGCGCGGCCTGCGCGAGGAGGTTACCGTCGCCGGGCTGAGCCTGGACTTCGAGGACCGGCCCGCCCTGATCCGGTTGCTGGATGGCTGGACGGCGGAGTCGTGAAGCCCGTCGCCTACGCCCTGCAGTTCGTGCTGATCCGGGTTCTGGTCAGCCTGTGCGCGGCCCTTCCGCCGGCGGCTTCATCGGCCCTTGGCGGGGCTGTGGGCCGGCTCATCGGACCCGCCCTGCGCGGCCATCGGGTCGCGCGCGCCAACCTGCACCGCGCCATGCCCGAACTGGACGATAACGAACGCAGGACGATCCTGAGAGGGATGTGGGATCATCTGGGCCGGGTCTTTGCCGAATACCCGCATCTGGAACGCATATGGTCGGAACGCACTGAAAAAATTGGGATGCAGTATCTGGAAGCGGTCGCAGCCGAGGGAGGGCCGGCGCTGTTCGCCGGCGGTCATATCGGCAATTGGGAGCTGCCCAACCGTGCCTTGCGGGCTGCCGGTCTGGACCCGCTGGTGGTCTATCGGCACCCCAACAACCGGCTGCTTGAGGGTCTGCTGATCCGGCTGCGCGGCGGGCGCGCCGCACGCAAGGGCGCCGACGGGGCACGCAAGCTGATGGCCGAGCTGAAGGCAGGGGGCACGGTTGCCATGCTGGTCGACCAGAAGATGAATGACGGGATCGCCGTGCCCTTCTTCGGCATTCCGGCCATGACCGCCCCGGCATTGGCCCAGATGGCGCTGCGCTTCGAGGCGCCCGTCATCCTGATCCGCTGCGAGCGTCTGGAGGGCTGCCGGTTTCGCATCACGGTCCTGCCGCCGATGACCGTCGAGAAGGGAGAGGATCGCTCGCGCGCGGTGACGGCCGCGATGGCCCGGATCAATCCATGCCTTGAAGGATGGATAAGGCAGCGTCCGGCTCAGTGGCTGTGGTCGCATCGCCGTTGGCCGCCCCCCGGCCAAGGGCCGCCGGCGCATCCCGGGTCGGATCCGGTATCGCCCGCAGCTGCCGGTCCGCCTCATACAGGGCCGGATCAAGCGTCTGATTGGCAATCCGGGGCAGACGCACCGTGATCGTGGTGCCGTGGCCGGGTTCGCTGGCGAGGGTGAACAGACCGCCATGCAGCTCGACCAGCGCCTTGGAGATCGGCAGGCCCAGCCCGGTGCCGCGTGCGCGGGTGGTGGTATCGCCGGCCTGCTCGAACGGGCGCAGGATGCGGCCCAGATCCGCCTCCGAGATGCCGCAGCCCGTATCGATGATGGCGGCACAAACGGTCGCTTCCTCCGCCCAGGAGACGACATGCACCTTGCCACCGGGCTCGGTGAACTTGATGGCGTTGCTGACGATGTTGATCATCACCTGACTGACAGCCGTCTCGTCGAGCATGGCCACGGGCGTCGAGGCCGGCACGTCGGCCGTCAGGATCACGCCCTTGCGTTCGGCCGCCTCGCCGACGATCCGTACGGCCGCGCGCACGATGCGGGCGAAATCCTGGAAATCATGGGTGATCTCGTAGCGCCCGGCCTCGATCTTGGCGAGGTCGAGGATCTGGTTGATCAGCTTCAGCATATGCGCCGCACTGGTCTTGATGTCGCCCAGATATTCCTTGTACTGCGGCGCACCCAGCGGGCCGAAGGTCTCGGCGTGCAGCATGTCGGCAAAGCCCTGGATGGAATTGAGCGGCGTGCGCAGCTCATGGCTCATGGTCCGCATGAAGGTGCTCTTCGCGCGGTTGGCCTCCTCCGAGCGTGACCGTTCCCAGTCCAGCTCTTCGGCGAGGCGGACGACCTCGCCGGTCTGGGCCTCCAGCCGCGCCTGGACCATCTGCTCCTGCATCATCGCTTCCTGCATCTCGATGGTTTCATCCTCGAGTTGCTGCAGGCGGCGATAATCATCGGAGACGTCGACAAGCACGAGCGTGCGCCGGCCGTCACCATCGCACCGGCGGATGGCGCGCAGCCAGATGCCCGTCTCGACCTGGATATCGCTGCTGGCACGCGGCCCCTCATCGGCAGCGTACCAGGCGTCGAGCCAGCGTTCGCGCTGCATCCCGTCACTGTTCCAGCCGGTATCGGCATCGTCGGGGAGCCTGCGATCGGCCAGCTGCTCGACCAGCTGGGCGTAGCTGAGGCCCATGGGATCGGCGAGCCCGAGCGCCATCAGCCAGCCACGGAACGCCTCATTGGCGAAGCGCGGCCGTCCGCACGGGTCGAACACGGCAAGCCCCTCGGCAACGAGCTCGACCGCCTCGGGAGGCAGGGTGCCACCCGGGCCGGGCCGCGCGGTCGGCGCGGGCGCATCCTGCGCATTCGCCTCGGCCGGATTGGCGTGTGGCCATTCAGCCTCCACCCTCAGCGCCCTCTTTGTCGGTTGAGAATCGGTATCACGGAGAGAGTCTGCCCCGGAGGGTCTTACGATCCTGTTACTTCGTGCCGGCATCCGGACATTTTTTCCGCCCTGCCTCAGGGCCTACCGGGCACGGTGGGGGGACGATCAGAAGAGATCGCCCTGATCGCGCACAACCTTGCCTGCCATGGTGCGCCGACGGGGGGATGATCCCGCCTTGCCACCTTCCTCCCCCAGCCGAATGGCGACCTCATCATCATGGAAGCGCAGGCGGGCATCGCGGGCAGCGCCGATTTCCGAAGCTCGCTTGATGGGCCTGCCCTCAGTGTCGAGAACGAGGACAAAGCCACGCTGGAGGACCCCCTGATGGCTGTAGGCCTCGAGCAAGCCCGCGGCGTGGGCGAGCCGGGACCCTGCCTCGCGCAGCGTCACACCCGGTTTCGGAAGGGCGCGCACCGCAGCGTCCAGACGCCCGGCCGCCAGCTGCAGGAGTGCCCGCGGGCTGCCCAGCCGGTCGCGCGCACGGTTCAGCCGGACCTCACAACCCTGCAGCCGCGTCTTGAGGGCGGCATCGAACCTCGCGGACATGTGGTCGAGGCGCTGGGTGGGTGTGTCGAGCAGGCGCTGCGGTCGGCTCAGGGCGCGGGCGCGGGCCTCCAACCTTTCCGCCGCCATGGTGCTGCGCCGGCGCAGCCCCCGGCTCAGCCTCAGGCCCTGTTCGCCAATGAGATCCAGAAGCTCGGCGCGCACCGGCACGGCATGCACCGCGGCCTCGGTCGGGGTGGCGGCCCGCAGATCGGCTGCGAGGTCCGCAAGGCTCGTATCGATCTCATGGCCCACGGCACTGATCACCGGGATGGGGCTTTCGGCGATGGCGCGCACGACGATCTCCTCGTTGAAGGCCATCAGATCCTCGAGGCTGCCGCCGCCACGGCCGACGATCAGAACATCGGGGCGCGGGATCCTGCCCCCTTCGTCCAGCGCGCCGAAGCCCCTTACCGCCGCCGCGATCTGGGCGGGAGCCTGCTGGCCCTGCACGAGCGTGGGCCAGAGAATGACACGGGTGGGGCAGCGCGCCTCCAGATTGCGCAAGACATCGCGCACCGCCGCCCCGGTGGCCGAGGTGACCAGCCCCACCACCCGCGGGAGCATCGGCAAGGGGCGCTTGCGGGCGGCATCGAACAGACCTTCCCCTGCAAGCTTGCGCTTGCGTTCCTCGATCATCCTGAGTAGCGCGCCCTCGCCGGCAAGCTCGAGGCTCTCGATGACGAGCTGATAGCGCGACTGGCCGGGGAAGGTCGTCAGCCGCCCTGTTGCGATCACCTCCAGCCCCTCTTCGGGCTGCACGGCCAGCCGCCCCGCCTGCCCGCGCCAGCAGACAGCCGAGAGCACCGCATCGGCATCCTTGAGGTCGGTATA
>CAZPBH010000116.1:0-1170 GCA_964584645.1 uncultured Rhodospirillales bacterium
GCTCGCGCTCCAGATCCATGGAATCGAGCACCTGGCCGCGCATCTCGCGTTCCTCCAGCCCGCCGCACAGCTGGATCAGCCGGTCAGCCAGCGTGGACTTGCCATGGTCGATATGCGCGATGATCGCGAAATTGCGGATGCGGGCGAGGGGTATCGTCATGGCAGCCAAGATGGTCCGCTTCGGCCGGGGGGACCAGAGAGCCAGTCGCCGCATCGTCGGCGGTCGACAGTGCGTGCGCTGCATGGCATCTCTCGGCAGATGACCGTCAATCACCTCTTCATCTTCGGTTTGGGTTACAGCGCCCGGGCCGTGACCGCGCTGGTCGGCCGTGACCAGCGGACGAGCTGGAAGATCTCGGCCACGGTGCGCGATCCCGAGCGTGCGGCACGGCTTGAGGCCGAGACCGGGGTCAAGGGCTGGGCCTATGACGGGTCCGAGCCCATGCGTGCCGCTGCCTCGGCACTTTCGACCGTCACCCATCTGCTGATCTCCGCCCCGCCGGATGAAGCGGGCGATCCGGTGCTGCGACACCACGAGGACGACATCGCGGTGATGGAACGGCTGCAATGGGTGGGCTATCTCTCCACGACCGGGGTCTATGGTGACACCGGTGGCGCGCCGGTGGACGAGTTCAGCCCGACCGTGCCGGGCCAGGACCGCTCGAAGCGCCGGCTGGCGGCCGAACAGGGCTGGGCGCGGGCCTGCCGGGCGGCCGATGTGCCGCTTCAGGTCTTTCGCCTCGCCGGCATCTATGGCCCCGGCCGCAGCGCCTTCGACCGGCTGCGAGAGGGGCGCGCTCAGCGGATCATCGCGCCGGGGCAGAAGTTCAGCCGCGTCCATGTCGAGGATATCGGCATGGCCCAGCCGGAAAAGCCCGGCATCTACAATGTCTGTGACGATGAGCCGGCCGCGCCCGCCGAGGTGATCGAGTTCGCGGCCATGCTTCTTGGCATCGATCCGCCGCCGGCCGAGCCGCTGGAGACGGCCGAGTTGTCGGCGATGGCGCGCAGCTTCTATGCCGAAAACCGCTATGTGAAAAATGACCGGCTGAAGGCCGAGCTGGGGGTCAATCTGCGCTTTCCGACATATCGCGAGGGGCTGAAGGCCATCCTGGAGGCCGAAAAAGCCGCCTAACCCCCCAGCCAGCTGTCGATCAGGGCGCGGGCGAT
>CAZPBH010000116.1:1180-2077 GCA_964584645.1 uncultured Rhodospirillales bacterium
CACGTTCACCGGCGGGTTCGGGCTGTTGAGTTCGGCCCGGCTGACCCAGAGCGCGTCCTCCAGCTCGTCATTGTCCACGCGCGGGGGCGTGCGCTCGGCGATGGCAAAGAAGCCCAGCATCAGGCTCGACGGGAACGGCCAGGGCTGGCTGCCGCGATAGCTGACATCGCGCACCCGGATGCCGGCTTCCTCCTCGACCTCGCGGATCACGCACTCCTCCACGCTCTCCCCCGGTTCGATAAAGCCGGCAAGCGTGGAATACATGCCCTCCGGAAAGCGCGGGGAGCGGCCGAGCAGGCAATGGTCGGCGCCATCATGCACCATCACGATCACCGCCGGATCGCTGCGCGGGAAATGATCCGCCGCACAGGCGGGGTTGGTGCATTTGCGGCGATGGCCGGCCGCGCGCACCTCGGTCGGTGATCCGCAAATCCCGCAGAACCGGTGTCGGGCGTGCCATTCCATCATGCCGCGGGCATAGGCGAGACGGGCGGCGGCACGCGCTGGCATCAGCCCGGCCACGGTGCGCAGTTCCTCGAACTGGCCGAGCGGGCCGGTCAGCAGCTCGGCATCGGCCTCGTCAAGGGCGGAGAGATCGGCGGCAAACCAGGCGCCCGCCTCATCCAGCCCGAGCAGCACGAGGGGCAGGGCCAGCCTGGCCAGCCAGCCGGTCGTGGCGGGCAGCCAGACGGCCTCGGGGCCCTCGGCCCCCTCGGCCAGCAGGATCCGCGCCTGCCGCAGCAGGGCGACCTTCGTCGTGGGCTGGCCGAGCAGCTGGTCGATCCAGGCCGGGTCGTGGCGCAGATTGTCGGCGCGGTCGAGATCGGCACCTGCGAGTGGCAGGGGCGATGGCAGCATCAGGTTCATGGCATCTCGATATGGGGCGCGCGACCTGCC
>CAZPBH010000116.1:2087-6795 GCA_964584645.1 uncultured Rhodospirillales bacterium
CCGGGGCCTTCCGCTATGCTCACAACCGGAAGGCTGGCGTGGGCGTGCCCCTCGCCAACCCGGTCAGGTCCGAGAGGAAGCAGCCGTAACGAGTCACGGTGCGGGTCGCGTCCAGCCTTCCACCCCCCTATCTCTCCCGAGACCGATGGAAGATCTGAGCGAAACCGGCACCGCCCCGGACGAACCCTACCGCGTGCTGGCACGCAAGTACCGCCCCGGCCGCCTTGACGAGCTCAAGGGTCAGGCAGCTCTTGTGCGCACGCTGACCAACGCGCTGGGCACCGGGCGGGTCGCCCACGCCTTCATGCTGACCGGCGTGCGCGGGGTGGGCAAGACCACCACGGCGCGGATCATCGCCCGCGCGCTCAACTGCATCGGCCCGGACGGCAAGGGCGGCCCCACCCCCAGCCCCTGCGGGGTGTGCGAACATTGCGTGGCGATCGCCCAGGATCGCCATGTCGACGTGCTGGAGATGGACGCCGCCAGCCGTACCGGCATCGACGATATCCGCGAGATCATCGAGAGCGTGCGCTATGCCCCGGCCAGCGCCCGGACCAAGGTCTACATCATCGACGAGGTCCACATGCTCTCCAAGGCGGCCTTCAACGGGCTGCTCAAGACCCTGGAAGAACCGCCGCCGCATGTGAAGTTCGTCTTCGCGACGACCGAGATCCGGCGCGTGCCCGTCACCGTGCTGTCGCGCTGCCAGCGCTTTGACCTGCGCCGGGTCGAACGCGAGGTGCTGGAGGCGCATTACGGTGATATCTGCGCCCGGGAGAAGATCGAGATCGCCCCGGACGCGCTGCGGCTGATCGCGATCAGCGCGGATGGCTCGGTACGCGACGGGCTGAGCCTGCTCGATCAGGCGATGGCGCTGTATCCCGAGGGCATCACGCGCGATGGCGTGGCGGCGATGCTGGGTCTGGCCGACCGGGCCAGGCTGCTGGAACTGCTGGAAGCCGCACTGAAGGGCGAGCCTGAGGCTGTGCTCTCGGCCCTTGATGGGCTGCATGCCAGCGGCGCGGACCCGCTCGCCATCACCCAGGACATGCTGGCGCTGGTGCATGAGGTGACCCGGCTGATCGCCTGGCCGAACGGACCGGCGCCGGAGCTGCCGGAGGTGGCGGAACTGGCCCGCCAGCTGAACCTGCCGGCGGCGGCGCGTGCCTGGCAGCTGCTGCTCAAGGGGTTGGGGGAGATCCAGCAGGCGCCCGATGCGCGCCGTGCGCTCGACATGGTGATGCTGCGGCTGGTCCATGCGGCCGATCTGCCCGATCCGGCACGCATCCTGGCCAGGCTGGAGGGTGGCGAGGTCACACTGGCGGCGGCTCCCGCATCCCCGTCCGCCTCGGCCTCGAAGGCTGCACAGGCGCCGACCGGGTTGAGCCAGGGCGCCACAGCACTTGCCGATCCCGACCCGCTGGCCGAGGCCGACCCGGCGACACTGCCGATCGCCAACCCCCGGAGCTTTGTGGAGGTCGTGGCGCTGTTCCGCGAGCAGCGCGAGGGGCTGATCGCCGGCTGGCTGGAGGCGAGCGTGCGCCTTGTCCGGTTCGCGCCACCGGTGCTGGCCTTTCAGCCCGGCCCCGATGCGCCGGCCGATCTGGCCCACCGGGTCACGAAATATCTGCGCCAATGGACCGGCCAGAACTGGATGGTCCGCGTCGATGCCGAGGCGCCGGCCGAGCCCACGCTGGTCGAACAGGCCGAGGCGCGCAGCCGCCGGCAGATCGAGGAAGCTGCGCGCGATCCGAAGGTCAAGGCCCTGCTGGACGCCATCCCGGGTGCCGAGGTGGTGCGCGTCCACGCAGCCATCGAGGCCGCCGGCATTGAACACCCGGCCGGGCCGGACGATCTGGCAGACGACGACACTCCATCCGAGGACGCGATCTGATGCAGAACATCGGCAAGATGATGAAACAGGCCCAGCAGATGCAGGCCAAACTGCAACAGATGCAGGAGGAGATGGCGGCGCTGGAGATCGAGGGCGCCTCGGGTGCCGGGATGGTCAAGGCGGTGGTGACCGGCAAGGGCGAGGTCCGCTCGGTGAAGATCGACCCCAAGATCGTCGATCCCGAAGATGTCGAGATGCTGGAAGATCTGGTCGTCGCCGCGCTCAACGACGCCAAGGGCAAGGCCGACACACGGATGCAGGAAGAGACCGAGAAGCTGATGGGTGGGCTCGGTCTGCCGCCCGGCATGAAGATGCCTTTCTAGAGGCCCGGTCTTAGCGCTTCCCGATGCGGATCATCACCTGGAACATCAATTCGGTGCGCCTGCGCATCGACCTGCTTGCCCGCCTGATCGACGACACCAACCCGGATATCGTCTGCCTGCAGGAGACCAAGACCCCGGACGAGCATTTTCCCTTCGAACCGATCCGCGAGCGGGGCTTCGAGCATATCTTCATCAACGGGATGAAGAACTATAACGGTGTGGCGATTCTCTCGAAGCATCGCCTGCATGGCCATACCATCCTGCACCGCTGCGGGCGTGAGGATTGCCGGCATATCGCGGCCGAGATCCATGGGGATACCGGCGCCGCCGGGGTCGAGATCCACAATCTCTATGTGCCGGCCGGCGGCGATGTGCCCGACCCGGAAGCCAACGACAAATTCGCCCACAAGCTCGATTTCGTCGATGAACTGACCGGCTGGTGGCGCGATGAGCGCGCGGCGGACAAGCCGATGATCCTGGTGGGTGACCTCAATATCGCCCCCTTGGAGAACGATGTCTGGTCCCATAAACAGCTTCTGAACGTGGTCAGCCACACGCCGGTGGAGGTCGAAAAGCTGCTCGCCATGCAGGACGCCATCGGCTGGGTGGATGCGGTGCGCAGCTTCGTCGATCCGGCCGAAAAGCTGTACAGCTGGTGGAGCTATCGGGCGCGGGACTGGCTGGCGTCCGACCGGGGGCGCAGGCTGGATCACATCTGGATCACGCCGGCCCTGAAGGACCGGTTGCGCGCCGCCTTCGTGCTGAAGGAGGTCAGGGGCTGGGAGCGGCCGAGCGACCACGCGCCGGTGGTGGCGGATTTCGATTTCGGCTGATCGGCCTCAGAAATCCGTGCAGCGGCCGCCGACTTCCCAATCGCCGTAGCGGGTGGGTTCCGGCCCCTCGGGCCCGCCGATCTCGCGCGGTTTTTTCGGCGGGTTCGGCCTGTCAGAAGGTCTCGTGGCCTCGCTCGGCTGTGTCTTTTCGGTGTCCATGATATCTGACATGGCGCAGGCCCGGGCTCACGTCCAGCCGCCGATTTCCCGCGCAAGACGCTTGTCCCCCCTCCGCCTTCCGGCCATTTTCCTGGCATAGGGCTTCGATGCAGGAGCCGATCTTTCACGAGGATGACGAAAACGATGACCGGGACGTTGCGCACGGGCGTTCTGATGGCCGGCATGGTCGCCCTGTTCATGGGGGTGGGCTACATGATCGGCGGCGAGGCCGGGATGATGCTCGCCTTCATGGTCGCGCTGGGCATGAACGCCTTCGCCTTCTGGAATTCCGACAAGATGGTGCTGAGGATGCATGGCGCCCGCGCGGTCGACGAGCGCAGCGCGCCTGATCTGGTCGGGCTGGTGCGCGTGCTGGCGCAGCGCGCCGGGCTGCCGATGCCGGCGGTCTACATCATGGATCAGGCCCAGCCCAATGCCTTTGCGACCGGGCGCAGCCCAAGCCATGCGGCAGTGGCCGTCACCACGGGGCTGATGCGCACCCTCAACAGCGAGGAACTGGCGGGCGTGATCGCCCACGAACTGGCGCATATCAAGAACCGCGACACCCTGATCATGACCATCACCGCCACCATCGCCGGGGCGATCTCGATGCTGGCCAATTTCGCGATGTTCTTCGGCAACAGCCGCAACAGCCCGCTGGGGCTGATCGGGCTCATCGCGATCATGATCCTGGCCCCGATAGCCGCGATGCTCGTTCAGATGGCGATCAGCCGGTCCCGTGAATATGAAGCGGACCGGATCGGGGCCGAGATTTCCGGCCGGCCCGAATGGCTGGCCTCGGCCCTCGACAAGATCGGCCGTGGCGCAAAAGCCATTGACAATGAGGTGGCCGAGAACCATCCGGCGACGGCGCATCTGTTCATCGCCAACCCGCTGCATGCGCGCTCGATCGACGGGCTGTTCACGACCCATCCGCCGATGGAAAAGCGTATCGCGAAGCTGCGGGCGATGGCCATGCCGGGGGCGGCAGCCGCGGGCGCGGGGCCCTGGTCCTGACCTCCAGCCAGCCGCGTCCCGGGCCTACCCGAAATCAGCCAGCCCAGGGTCAGCCAGCTCGCCGTGCGGCCTTCGAGACCCTGCGCGCGGTCCTGCGCGACGGTCTGCCGCTCGAGGCCGCCCTCGACCGGGCGAACGCCCTCAGGCTGGCGCCCTCGGATCGGGGTTTCGTGCGCGCCATGGTGGGGGCGGTGCTGCGCCATCTGCCGCGTCTGGATGCCGCCATCGCGAGCCACATTCCCGATCCCAGGAAGCTGCGCCGGCATCCGGCATGGGACGTCCTGCGCCTCACGGCCGCCCAGCTCCTGGTGCTGAAGACGCCCGATCATGCGGCCGTGGACGGGGCGGTCAGGCTGGCGCCCGCTGTCGGCGCCGGCCGGCTCAAGGGGCTGATCAACGCGGTGGCGCGCAAGCTCGCCACCCATCCACTGCCCGAGATCGACCCGCTCGCGGCCATCCCGGCCTGGCTGCGCAAGCCGGTG
>CAZPBH010000117.1:0-2771 GCA_964584645.1 uncultured Rhodospirillales bacterium
AAAACTAGACAAATTATCCGATCAGATGATTCCATCTGATCGGAATTTGCTCTAGAATGGGTTCAAGCGGCTCGATCCGAGCCTGTGAGCCCGCTTCAGCGAATCATGGCCGAGAGGCCGATCAGCCAGCTGTCGATCTCGGCCAGCAGGCGGTCGGCGCTCATGCCCTCCTCAACCGCCCCGATGCGGCGCAGCAAGGCCATCATCAGGCAGTAGTTCGAGGAGATGAGCGGCGGCCCGCCGGTCTGGTCGCGCAGCAGCCGCAGCGAGGGCAGGCCGGTGCCGCTGATCAGCACGGCGTCCACCTGCTCGAAATCGGCGGCGCGCAGCAGCTCCTCGGCACGTCGGCTCGTCAGGCCATAGATGCCGCGGGTGTCCTCGCTCGGCAGCGTCAGGCGCTGGATATCCACGACGTTGAGGCCGCGACCCTGCCAGTGGCTGGCCGCCGCCTGGGTCAGAGCGTCGGGATAGGGGGAGACCAGCATCAGCCGCTCGACCCCCAGCTCCTTCAGGGTGTCCTCGATGGCGGCGGCGGCAGTCAGCACCGGATAGCCGAAGCGATCCTCGGCCCGCTGGAGGATCGCCCTGGCCTCTTCCTGCGGCACGTAATAGCTCGACGCGGTGCAGAAGAACCCGAGTGCATCCAGCTTGAGCGTGTCGAACCTTTCGAGCGTGGTCTCCAGCTCGCGCAGATAGGCGATCAGCCTTTCCTTCGGGTCGCGCGCCGGGCTGACGAGGCGCACGGTATGAAGAGCCACACCCTCCGGCGCCAGCGCATGGGCCTCGGGCTCAACGGTGGGGTTGGCCTGCGGGGTGGCGATCCCGAGGCGGCCGCGACGGCCGTAATCGGGCGGGTCGGCTTCAGCTTCGTGCGTGCTCATGACACCCTCGCAGATGGCGATGCGCGCGCCTGCGTCCACATGGAAGGCTGACCCCCGCACCCACAAGGCACCCACTAGGCACCCACAAGCCGCCGAGAAGACAGGAAACCTCTTCCATGCCTGACAGCGCCCGGCCCTTCCGACGCGCCCTTGCCGAAACCCGGGAAGGCTACACCCATTATCGCGAGGCTGGCGCCGGCCGCCCGATCATCCTGTTGCACTGGCTGCCCGCCAGCGGCCGGCAATTCGAGCCCGTCCTGCCGGTGCTGGCGCAGCTCGGCTGGCGGGCCATCGCCCCGGACCTGCCGGGCTATGGCTTTTCCGATGCCATCGACGAAAGCTGGGATTTCGCACGGTTCGGGCGTTGGGTCGGGCACTTCATGGATGCGCTGGAGCTTGAGAAGGCCGTGCTGGTCGGTGGCCATCACGCGGCCTGCATGCTGACCGAATTTGCCCTGCAGGCGCCCGAGCGCATCTCGGCCCTTGTGCTGGAAGGCTGCCCGACCTGGGATGAAGGGTTTCGCCACAAGATCCAGGATCTGGTCGACGAGACACCGCCGCCGCTGGATGAGGAAGGCACGCAATTCGCCTGGACATGGCAGCGCATTCGCTGGGTGCTGAAGGAATGGCTGAACCGGGAGAGTTTCGATCAGGATTTTCTGCCCCAGGCGCGGCTGTTCGTGGCCGAACATCTGCTGATGCAGTTCGTGACCGAACCCACGAGCCTGCGCCATTACGATCATCTGGAGCGGCTGAAGGCGATGCCCGAGCTGCCGATCCTTGTCACCTCCGCCGATGGCGACAGCCTGCGCAGCGAGCACGAAAAGGTGATGGCGGCGCTGCCGCGCGCAGTACAGCACATCTATCCGGGACCGGCACCGGCCTGGGACCCGGCCCGGACCGATGAATATGCCCATGTGCTCGATCGTTTTGGCAAAGCTGGCCGTTAGCCTGCCATCCGACCGCAAGCCGGGCAGACAGGATCGCGCGCGAGCCGGGTCTCGCTGAAGCTGCCGTGCAGCAGATCGGCGAAGATCACCCGGCCGGCAAGGCTCTCCCCGATGCCGAGCAGGGCCTTGATCGCCTCCACCGCCATGAGGCTGCCAATGACCCCGGCGGCCGGGCCCAGCACACCAAGTTCGGCACAGCGGTCCCCGGGCGGCACATCCTCGCCCATGAAGCAGCGATAGCAGGGGCCGGGCGGGCTGGCCTCGGTCGCGAACCGGGCGACCCAGCCCTCGAAGCGGATCACCGCACCCGCGATCAGCGGCAGGCGCGTGGTGAGGGCCAGCCTGTTCAGACCACTGCGTGCGGCGTGATTGTCGGTGGCGTCGATCAGCAGATCGGCACCGCCGAGCCGTCCGGAACTGTCGGCGCCGACAGGTGCGGCCAGCGTGGTGATCCGGGTACCCGGATGGAGCGCTTCGGCACGCGCCTTCGCTACCTCGACCTTGAGCCGGCCGACATCGTCAGCACCATAGAGCACCTGCCGGTGCAGATCGCTGAGGCTGATTTCGCCGGGATCGGCCAGGATCAGATGTCCGATCCCCGACGCCGCAAGATAGGGGAGGATGGCACAGCCAAGCCCACCCAACCCCACGAGCATCACGGTGCTGGCAGCAAGCTTCTGCTGACCCGGTCCGCCGATCTCCGGCAGGACGAGATGGCGGGCGAAGCGCTCGGCCGTCGTGCTCAGCCCAGTCCCTCGAACAGGGCGGTGGAAAGGTAACGTTCGGCGAAGCTCGGCAGGATCGCCACGATCATCTTGCCCTTGTTTTCCGGCTTGCGCGCGGTCTCAACGGCCGCGGCGATGGCGGCGCCCGAGGAGATGCCGACGGCAAGGCCTTCGATGCTGGCTGCGTCGCGGGCGGTGGCGAAGGCCGTGTCGTT
>CAZPBH010000117.1:2781-6784 GCA_964584645.1 uncultured Rhodospirillales bacterium
ATCTGGATCGTGCCGTCGATCAGGCTCGTATCGCAGTTGTCGGGCACGAAGCCGGCGCCGATGCCCTGGATCTTGTGCGGGCCGGGGGCACCACCGGACAGCACCGGGCTGGCTTCGGGCTCGACCGCGATGACCTGGAAATCGGGCTTGCGCTTCTTGATCACGCTGGCGATGCCGGTCAGCGTGCCGCCGGTGCCGACCCCGCTGATCAGGATGTCGATGGCCCCATCGGTATCCTTCCAGAGTTCCTCGGCGGTCGTGTTGCGGTGGATCTCGGGATTGGCGGGGTTGGCGAATTGCTGCGGCATGAAGGCGCCGGGATTGTCGTCCATCAGCTGTTCGGCGCGGGCGATGGCGCCTTTCATGCCCTCTGCGGCCGGGGTCAGCACCAGCTCCGCGCCCAAAAGCGCCAGCATCTTGCGCCGCTCGATCGACATGCTCTCCGGCATGGTCAGGATCAGCCGATACCCCTTCGCCGCACAGACGAAGGCCAGCGCGATGCCCGTATTGCCGCTCGTCGGCTCGATTACTGTCGTGCCGGGCTTCAGCCGGCCGTCACGCTCGGCCGTTTCGATCATGGCGAGGCCGATCCGGTCCTTCACGCTGGCGAGCGGATTGAAGAACTCGCACTTGCCGATCAAGGTGGCCTCGATGCCGTAATGGGCGGCCAGCTTGTCCATGCGCACCAGCGGCGTTGCCCCGATGGTGTCGAGAATCGAGTCGTAGATCCGGCCACGGAATTCGGCCATCGGGCACCTCCAATCCACAGAAAGTTATCGGGAATTCGGGCCCCGACACGCCCCGCTTGCGCAGCTAAAGCCGAAACCGGCCCGGCATTTCAAGGTTTTTCAGCCGTTGGAGGGCGCCCAATTTCCACAAAGAAAATTAGTTGAATTGGCCATTCCCATGTGCTCATATGGTATAGCTGTCGGAGGAATTGGCTTCGCAGGGGACACCGGCCTGGTGCGCGCGGTCGCACAATTCCTGGATCGTGATCTCCCCCAGCTGGCTGAGCACGCCAGCACGCAGGCTTTCCCGCAGGGGCAGGATGACCTCGCGAAACAGGACAGAGCGTTGCGGGCTGATGGCGTCTTCGCCGTTATTGGCGGGCAGGGCATCCAGGATGTCGGCGACGGCGATGGTATCGGCCGTCCGGGCGAGACGATAGCCGCCGCGCGGGCCCCGGACACTCTCCAGCACGCCGGCGCGCACCAGCGCCTGCAGGGCCGGCTCCAGATAGCGGGGCGGATGGCCCTGCCGGGCGCTCAGTACCCCGCCCTGCACCGGTGTCACCGGAAAATTGTAGGCCAGGTCGCACACCGCTTCGAGGGTGGCGAGCAACCGGCGCGGGAACATGGCGTGCATCAGCCGGTTCCCTGGTCGGGCAGGCGCGCATCGGGGGTGCTGGTTCCCGTCGATCCGAACCCGCCTTCAGCGCGATCCGATGCGGGAAGCTCGTCCTGCTCCGACCAGATGATCCTCTCATAGCGGGCGATCACGAGCTGGGCGATGCGCATCCCGCGTTCGATCCTGAAAATCTCCTCTCCCCAGTTGATCAGGATCACCCCGATCTCTCCCCGATAATCGGCATCGATGGTGCCCGGCGCGTTGACCAGACCGATCCCATGGCGTGCCGCCAGACCAGAGCGCGCGCGGATCTGAGCCTCGAACCCTTCGGGCAGGGCAATCGCGATCCCCGTGGGCACGTTCAGGCGTTGCCCCGGCGCCAGATCGACCGGCGCGGGAAGGGCGGCCAGCAGGTCGAGCCCGGCGGCATGCGCGCTGGCATAGGCCGGCAAGGGCAGGTCTTCGCCATGGGAAAGTTTGCGGATCGCGATGAGGGTAGGGGACATGCCATGCGTCAGGCTGAGTGGCAAATTGAAGGACGGCGTGGGATTGACCCCACAATTGTATGTCTACAGAGTACAGGTCCGAAGGTGAAGGTCAGTTGCGGGCTATGGGGCATAAAAAAGGCCGAGCTGTCCGCCATACGTCTAGTCACGATAATATTCTATGATTCTTTCAACCAATAGTTGCGCTACGACAACCTTCGGTACATTATCCCAGCTCTCTTCGCCCTCCTCGCGAATCAGATGAACGCTGTTCCGGTCACCACCGAAAGTGAGTGATTCGCCCCCGACGGCGTTTGCAACGATCCAGTCGCATCCCTTGCGCAACCTTTTGGCCCGGGCGTTCTCCAGGAGGTTGTCGGTCTCGGCCGCAAAGCCGATGACCAGATCGGGCCGCGCGGGTCCGGGCCGGGCCAGGCCCGCCAGGATATCGGGGTTTTCGACCAGCGCGAGACTTGGGGGAGAATCATCCCCTTTCTTCCACTTTTCCGGCCGCGCTCTCTCCGGACGCCAGTCGGCCACCGCAGCCGTGCATATCGCGATGTGAGCCGGCAGCGCCTGGGCGACCTCGGCTGCCATGTCTTCGGCCGTCTCCACATCGATGCGCCGCACCCCCGCCGGGGTGGGCAGGCTCACCGGCCCCGCCACGAGCGTCACCTCCGCGCCGGCTTCGCCCAGGGCGGCGGCGATCGCGAAACCCTGCTTGCCGGAGGAACGGTTGGACAGGAAGCGGACCGGGTCGATGGGCTCAACCGTCGGTCCGGCCGTCACCAGCGCCGTGCGCCCTGCCAGCGGTGGCGGGGTGCAGCCCTTGAGGAAATGGGCCTCGATGGCCGCGAGCAGCGCCTCCGGCTCCGCCATGCGACCGGGGCCTGTCTCATTGCACGCCATCGGGCCGATCTCCGGTCCCACACTCGCCACCCCGCGGGCCTGCAAGGTTGCGATATTGGCCTGCGTTGCCGGATGTTCCCACATGCGCACATTCATCGCGGGGGCGACCAGCACCGGCTTGTCCGTTGCCAGCAGCACGGTCGCGGCGAGATCATCGGCCATGCCGGCCGCCATGCGCGCCAGCAGGTCGGCCGTTGCCGGCGCGACCACCAGCAGATCGGCATCGCGGGAGAGCTGGATATGGCCCATCTCCGCCTCGTCGGTCAGCGAGAACAGATCGGTATAGACCTTGTCCTCGCTGAGCGCCGCGAGGCTGAGCGGGGTGATGAACTCCGCGCCCCCCTGTGTCAGCACACAACGGACCGACGCCCCGGCGCTGCGCAGCAGGCGGATCAGAAGCAGGCTCTTGTAGGCGGCGACCCCGCCGGCGACGATCAGCAGGATCCGCTTGCCGGCCAGCTGGCTCATGTCCTGAGCGCCCGGTGCAGGGCCGTGATCCCGCCTGTCATGCGCGTGAACCGCACGGCCTCCAGGCCCGCCTCCGCCATGCGCTCGGCCAGCGCGGGTGCCGGCGGAAACTGCCTGATGCTCTCGATCAGATAACGGTAGCTCTCGGCATCGCCAGCCACCCAGGCCCCAAGCCGCGGGATGACGACATCGCCGTAGAGCCGATACAGCCTGTCGAGCACCGGCAGGACGACATCGGAAAATTCGAGGCAGAAGAAGCGACCGCCCGGCCGCAACACACGGCGCGCCTCGCCAAGGGCGGTGTCGATATGGGTCACATTGCGCAGCCCGAAGGCGATGGCATAGACATCTACCGACCGGTCTGGCAGCGGCAGCGCCTCGGCCGAACCGCACACCAGGCGCAGCTGCCCCAGCTGTCCGGCCTCGATGAGCCGGGGACGCCCGGCCCGGATCATCGCCGGGTTGATATCGCACAGAACAGCACTGCCCGCGCTGCCGGCCGCCTTGAGCCAGCCGCGCGCGACATCGCCGGTGCCCCCCGCCACATCCAGCAGCAGACGGTCGGGGCGCGGGCGCATTGCCGCAATCAGCCGTGCCTTCCAGAGCCGGTGCAGCCCCCCCGACATCAGATCGTTCATCAGGTCGTAGCGCCCGGCGACCGACCGGAACACGCCGGCCACGAGGCGGGTCTTCTCTTCCGGTTCCACGGCACGGGCGCCGAACCGGCGCGCCAGCGGATCGGGGGGCGGGGCGTTGGCCTGGGGAGGGTTCATGCACCCAGATGTAGCATCTCA
>CAZPBH010000118.1:0-2808 GCA_964584645.1 uncultured Rhodospirillales bacterium
ATCGTGGCGCGGTACCCTTCGTGATCCTGCAAATTGCGATGCTGGCGCTGCTCTATGCCTTCCCGAGTATCGCGACCTTCCTGCCGGAGCGCGTCTTCGGCACGCCGGGAACCCGCGCGCTGGAAGCACCGGTCACGGAGGAGGCGCTGGACGACATGCTGTTCGGTGCCCCAGACGACCTGATGCCGGCCGATGATTTCATGGACGAGTTCTAGAGCGGAAGCGCGTTCAGTCTGAACGTGGTTCCGCTCTCAGGCTCAGCCCGAAGCCCGCGCATGGCCGATCGTGAAATTGTTCAGCCCGGTCCGGTCCGCGCCGCGCAGCAGCCAGAGCGGACGATGGGCATAGTCGGTGGCCAGACCGCTCGCCCCATGCGCCTCGCCCAGGCTGCGGTCGAAATGCGCGGTGCCCGGCATGTAGCGGATCGCGACACCGGTTCGGCGCCGGGGTGACCGGTTGGCGTTGGCGCCGTGGATCATGAACACATCATGCAGGGAGAGCTGGCCGGGCTCGAGTTCGATATCGACCGCATCGCTCTCCTCGAACGCGGAACGGTCGATCTGCTGGGCCAGCACCGTGTCGGTGCGATCCTCCCGCATATGGTCGAAAAGCCGTCTCTCCCGGTGCGAGCCCGGCACGACACGCAGGCATCCGTTCTCCCGCGTCGAGGGCTCAAGGGCGACCCAGGCGGTGCAGGTGGCCAGCGGCCGGATCGGCCAGTAATGGCCATCCTGATGCCAGGGGGTTTCCTGCCCGGTGCCTGCCGGCTTGCAGAAGATGTGACAGCCCCAGAGGATCACATCCTCCCCGATCAGCGCTGCCACCATGTCGACCAGCTCGCGGCGCATGGCGAGATCGAGAAACCGGGCGCTGCCCTTGACCGCTCCCGTGGTCCGGCCTTCCAGATGGGCGTTGACCAGCTTCTCGGGCCGCACATCCGGGTTGCGGGCGATCATCGCATCCAGTTCGGTGACCAGCTCATCGATGTAGGCGCGCGGGAAGCGGAAGGAGGGCACGACATAGCCCTGCGTCGCATAGGCCTGCTGTTCCGCTTCCGACAGCATCAGCCGGGATAGTCGTAGCGCAGCAGGCGCGCGTTCACCATCGCCTGCTCGCCGATCCGGGTCAGGCGCATGGCGTCGCGCCGTGCGGCCAGAAAGCTCTCCGCGGTGCGTTTGGTGATCGCATCCCCGGTGTCGAGCACTTCCTCGATCACCTCGCCCGAGGCGTTGCCGAGCGCCACCAGAACCTCGCGCGGATATTGGCGAAGCTGCACGCCATGGTCCTGCACCAGCGCCCGCAGGGCGGCGGCCGAGCGGCTCATGTATTCGGCCAGCATGATGTCGTTCTCGGCCTCGGCGGCGACCTTCACGATCTGCTGCAGATCGGCCGGCAGCGCGTCATAGGTTTCCTTGTTCACGATGCATTCGAGGCCCGCCCCCGGCTCGTGAAAGCCCGGATAGTAGTAGAACTTTGCCACCTGATGGAAACCGAGGGCCAGATCGTTATAGGGCCCGACCCATTCGGCCGCGTCGATGGCGCCGGATTGCAGCGAGGGGAAGATCTGGTCGCCCGAGAGCAGGACAACGGTTGCCCCCAGCTTGCGCAGCACCTGCCCGCCCTGGCCCGGCATCCGGATCTTCAGGTTCTGGAGGTCGTCGAGGCTTTCGACCTCCTCGCGGAACCAGCCGCCCATCTGGGTTCCGGTATTGCCCGACAGGAAGGGCTTGAGGTTGAAGGGCGCATAGGCCTCATCCCACAGCTCCTGCCCGCCACCCCAATGGATCCAGCCGGCCAGCTCCTGGGCGACCATACCGAAGGGAACGCTGGTGAAGAACGGCGCCGCCTGTGTCTTGTTCAGATGATAATAGGCCGCATCATGGCCGATCTGGGCGGTACCGTTGCTGACCGCATCAAAGACCTCAAGGCCGGGCACCAGCTCCCCGGCCGCGTAGACCTGGATCCTTATTCGGCCGTCGGAGAGGCTCTCGATGCGCCGGGCGACGCGTTCCGCGCCGGTCCCGAGCCCGGGCAGGCCCTTGGGCCAGCTGGTCACCATCCGCCATTGGCGCACGCCCTGGGCGATGGCGGGCGCGGCGAGCGCCGTCGTCGTCACCCCGGCGGCAGCGGCAAGAGCCTTGCGGCGCGAAAGGCTGGGGGCAGGGCTGGTGGTCGCGGCAGGATTCTCGGACATCCGACAACTCCATGGAAACGGATGTGGATTGTCCAGCCTGTACCCGTTCAGGTCAAGAAGCTGACGGCTCTTGGTCGGTTTCAGGATCGGGCAGCCAGGCGCCCCCCTCCAGCCGTTCGAGCGGCCGGAAGCGGGTCTTGTAGGCCATCTTTCCGCATTTCTCGATCCAGTAGCCGAGATAGACATGCCGGTCGCCACGTTCGACGACGACATCGGCGGTGCGGAAGATCAGTTCGACCCCGAGCGACAGCCGCGGGCGGTCCGGCTCGAAGAAACTGTAGATCGCCGAGAGCCCTTCCTCGACCCGGTCGACCAGCATGACCCCGATTAGCCGGCCTTCCTCGCGCAGTTCGATCATCTCGGCCGCGAAGGCGCCGTCCTGCACCATGCCGGCATAATCCTCGCGCGACATGTGCGCCATCTCGCTGTCCTGATGGCGGGCGAGCTGATAGCGCCGGAACAGGCGGAATTGCTCATCCGTGGCGATGGAGGGCTGGACATGGGTCGTCAGCCCGGCATTGCGGCGGCGGATCTTCCGCTGGGTGCGGTCGAGGCTCAGCTCCGGGGCGACCAGCCGCACCGGGACACAGGCCCGGCATGAACCGCAGATCGGG
>CAZPBH010000118.1:2818-6702 GCA_964584645.1 uncultured Rhodospirillales bacterium
GGATTGCAGTGCTATCAGCGGCTGTTCAGCGCGCCCGCATCGGGCCCTTCCAGCCGGGCAAAAAGCTTGCGCTCGAACCGGCCATCCAGATAGGGGCAGGGAAGGGGTGCGGATCGGAAGAAGCGGTGAAGGCCGCTGGGACCGGTGTTGATGACCGACATGCGCTCATCCTAACGCTGCTGGGGCTTCGGTGGGAAGAGCCACCGTGCCGCGCCCGGGTTCGCCCGCCCGCGGGTTCATTGCCGTCCGATCTCGCCCATGGCCGCAGGGCTTTCGCTCAGAAGCAGGATGCTGATCCGCCGGTTGCCGGGGCGCTCCGGGTCCTCGGGAAACAGCGGATCGCCATCGGCCTTGCCCACAATGTTCGCGATCCGCGCCGGCGGCACGCCCGAGGCAACCAGCACCCGGCGGCTGGCATTCGCGCGGTCGGCGGAGAGGTCCCAGTTCGTGTAGCTGCCATCGCCGATGAAGGGGGTCGCATCGGTGTGACCGCGGATCGAGATGCGGTTGGAAAGCGGGCGCACGGCCTCTGCCACAAGCTCCAGCAATTGCTGCGAATGGGGGTTCATCGCAGCGCTGCCGGAGGGAAACATCGAGCGGCCCTCGCGATCAATGACCTGGATGCGCAGCCCTTCCGGTGTCAGGTCAACCATCAGCTGGTCGCGCAGCGCAGCAAGCTCCGGGATGGCCTGCACGCGGCTCAGCAGATCGGCCGCCGCGGCCTCGAAACGGGCCTCCTCGGCTGCCCGCGCCTCGGCTTCGTGCATCTCTCCGGCCTCGGCCTCGCCGATGCCGCTGACCTGGCCGCCTGCCTCGCCCGAGGGTGTCTCGACGGCGATCGGCCGGTTGTCGATGGGGACCTCCATGACGATCGGCGGGGCTTCCCCGATGGCCGATCCCTCGACCCGCATCGACTGCCCGCCAAACACACCGCCAGCGCCCGAATTGGACTTCGAAACCGCAAAGGGATCGTTGAAATAATCGGCGATCCCCTGCTTCTGATCCTCGGTCGTGGCGTTGAGCAGCCACAGCAGCAGGAAGAACGCCATCATGGCGGTCACGAAATCGGCATAGGCGACCTTCCAGGCACCACCATGATGGCCGCCGCTGATCTTCTTGATCCGCTTGATGATGATCGGGGCTTGGGTGTTCGCCATGGGGTGGTGCCGGGTTCCAGGAGAGTGGGACCTATCCCGGCACCATGGGTCGGGAGGGCTTAAGGGCCCTTTAATGCGAGGCTCATCAATCGCTTGCAGGCTGCATCCGGATCGTTCCCAGCGCCGGTCCGGGGGGTGGGAGGAACGGGCGCCATTCCCCCTCGACCCAGCGCCGGTTGAAGGTCGAGAAGCCGGGCAGGAGCGGGCGCCCCGACGGCCCGCCGGCCATCATGAAGCGCGACAGGGCGGGATCACCCAGATGGTAGACCCCGCGATAGCCAGCCCCGTGGCGGGCGGGAAAGCTGACCCCGTCGCCGGCAAACCATGCCGCCCGCAGCAGGGTCCAGTTGCCGCCATCCATCGGCAGATCGGCCCGGAAGGCGCCCCCCATCAGGGGCAGGCTTCCCAGCGGCAGATGGGCAAGCGGTGCCCGATGCGCCTCACCCCAGCGCCAGGCCGACATGTCGTCGCCATAGGCCGCCATCAGGTCGTCAAGCGCCCGATCCAGCGTTGCCGCCTGCTGATCGGCGCAGCTCTCGACCCACTCGGTTCCCCGATCATCACAGAATTCGGGCGCCTCGCGCAGGATCCGGCCGATGATGCCCGGCCAATGCGTGCCGCGGCCGATCAGCGAGCCATCCAGATCATCGGCCAGCAGTGCCGTCCCCAGCCGCTCCAGCCAGGCGTTGAACAGCAGCGGTGCCGCAAGCTCGCGGCGCATGTCCCGGTTCCAGCGTCCCAGCATCGCGAGTGCCCGGCGCTGACGGGCCGAGCCGGGCGGGAAGTTCATCATCGCGGGAAGGAGGTCGTCCGCCGCGGATGATCGGGTATCCAGCAGGGCGGCCCCGGCAGCGGCCGGATCGGCATCCTTCAGACCCGCCATCAGCGCGTCCAGCCTCAGGGCCCGATAGGGTGCCGCCCAGCCGTCGAAGCCCAGATGATGGGGATAGCTCTCCGGCACGATGGCGTTGTTGGCGTTGGCCAGCCAACCGCGCGTCGGGTCCTGCACCCTCGGCAGCTCCTCGAAGGCGAGAGAACCGTCCCAGACCGGGGCATCATCCGCGTCAAAGGGGGCGGCCACCGGCGTCAGCCCGTCGCTGCGGGTGCGCCGGGGCACCTGCCCGGCCGCGATGAAGGCGATGGCGCCGGCCTTGTCGGCAAGCATGAAGTTCTGCTGTGGTGTGCGATACAGGCGCAGGGCCTCCAGCGCCTCGTCCACCGTGCGGGCGCGGCCCACCCGCCAGAGCGCCTCGGCGCTTCGGTCGCCCGGCTCCAGCGCCGGCCAGGCGAGGGCCAGAGCCCGCCCTTCGGGCATGGACGCTGCCATCTCTTCATCGATGTCAGAGATCAGCGGGCCATGCGCGGTGCGCCGGACGACCAGTGTCTCATCCGGGGCAAACCGGACCCGGATGACCTCGTCCCGGCTCTGGATGGCCTCCCACGCGCCGCGATGGCGCACCTTCGCGCCGGTCGTATCGAGCCGCTCGACCACGAGGTCCTGCACATCGCCACCCGTGGTCGTCACGCCCCAGGCAAGCCCGTCATTCTGGCCGATCACATGGAACGGCACACCCGGAACGGTCGCCCCGAGGGTGCGCTCGCCGGCCACCTCGATGGTCGCCGGATACCAGAGCACCGGCCGGCTCAAGGCCAGATGCGGATCGTTGGCGAGCAGGGCGGCGCCATCGGCTGTCCGCGAAGGCGCAAGCGCCAGGATGTTGGAGGCGAGCGCGCCCCCCGGCCAGTTCCCGGCCCGGGCCGCCAGGCGCGGCCAGTCGATGCCGGCCAGATCGCGATCCTGCACCGTCGTGGGCCCAGGCGGACGGCCCGGCACGAACAGCTCGCGATAGCGTTCTTCGCCGAGCTGCAGGATACGCGCCGCATGGCGCAGCTCGTCGCGATAATTATGGCTCAGCTGAAGCGCGATCAGCTTGCCCCAGACAAGGCTGTCGGCAAGTGCCCAGGGTTCGGGCTCGGCCAAGAGCAGCCGCAGCTCCAGCGGCAGCGGCGCGTCACCCGTCTGCAGCCAATGGTTCACGCCCGCAGCATAGGCGGTGAACTGGTCGCGAAGGGCCGGCGGCAGGGCGGCGACATCGCCCTCGGCCAGCCGGTAGAAGCCCAGCTTGCGCATCAGCCTGTCGATGGGCAGGGCGGGCGGCCCCAGCAGCTCGGCCACCCGGCCGGCGCCCAGTCGGCGCTGCGTCTCCATCTGGAAGAAGCGGTCGCGGGCGTGCAGCCAGCCGAGCGCAAAGGCCGCATCCGGCTGCGTGGCGGCGCGGATATGCGGCACCTCATCGGCATCGAGCGTGATCTCGACCGGGCTGGCGAGCCCCGGATGGGCGAGGCTCAGCGAGCGTGCCGGGCGGTCGAGGAAGGACAGCCCCAGATTCCATCCGACATGGCCCACCAGCATCGCCAGCGGCACCAGCACGATGGCTGCAGCCATCAACAGAAAGCGTCTCAAGAGCTTCATGGCGCCCTATCTAGGGTGGGATGGATGCTCCGACAGCTTTCAGTGCCGCCGATCTGCCGGCTTTCATTCCCCGCTTTCCCTGGGTGAACGGCGATCTTCAGACCCTGCGCAACACGTTCTTTCCGGGCACGGTATCCGGGAGCGCCGAGCCCGCGACCCGGCACGAGCTGGCACTGCCCGGAGGCGACCGGCTGGTGCTGTTCGAGGATCAGGCGGCCGGGGATGGGGCTCCCGTGCTTCTCGTCCACGGCCTT